>JBGTMK010000284.1:0-5809 GCA_041743605.1 Nostoc sp. | reverse complement strand
GTATGATTTCCAACTCCAGAAGACTCAACACTTTTTCTTCCAAATCTGTCAAATAAGCACGATTCAGCTTCCCCAGCATCTCCAAAAACTTCTGCACCGACTCCTCCAGCCCACTCGAATACACCCGATTGATGCGATCGCATATCTCCCCCATCTGCTCACACTCGGCAGGCAGGTAATTGTAAGATTTGAGGTGCTGTAACCTAATGGTGTACTCGCCATCCCACATTCTCACGGTGCAACTAAACTCGTTTACTGCGCTGACAATCCCCCAGCAGCCAGCCTTACCCCTGAGTTCCGGGTTGTCCTTTACGAGAATTTGGCACACTTCCCCCAACTGGTAAGTATTGGGTACTTGGGTACGCTCCATAATCCTTTGCACCACATCTTTGACGATTCTACCAGTTGGCACTTTCCCACCAGCAATTTCTACCGCCTGTTGCCATACCTCCCACTGTTCTTGAGGTTCTAGCTTTGTAATGGGTCGGACTTGCCCTTCACTAGTGGGTAAAATTTGTGATCCATTTGTTGTCAAATCTTCAGGCGGCAAATTTTGACAACAAATTGTTGTCAAATTCTCGTAGACATCAGCTGCTGCAATCAGATAATTTGACTTCTGGCGACTATGACCAAAGCGATCGCGACAATAATCTTCAAAAGTTTTGTGCGTGGAACGATATAATCTGCGATCGCGTAACTCAGTCAATGCCTTCCCTGCTTCAAAGAACGCTCGTTCTACCCTACGCTCCAAGTGCAGGCGATCGCTCTGCTCCTGCTCGGTTAGTTCCGGTACTTCAACAGCAGTAACATCAATTGTTGCTAAGGCTGGGTTTTCTTGAGGGGAGATATTCTCTTCTGCAAGGTCATTTGGTAATGTGCTGTCATCAGATGCGGCAGGGATGGCTTTTTTCCGTCTTCTAGAAGGTGGCTGGTTCATACTTCCACCTCCTTTAATCCGATGCTATTTGCTTTGAGTTGATTGCAACGTAAATGTTGGATGTAACTGGCAACTGTGTAGACTTAGCTTGCCGCAGGCATTGCTTATTGAGAGACGGTGAAGGCATAGCAAGAAGATGAACGCATTCATAATTCAGCATCTTCTTCAGGCTCTACAGCTTCATAAAGGTCTTTTGGCTCACAATTTAATAACTCACAAAGTTTTGCAACTCGAACGAACATTTTGACTCCATCACGGCTTTTTTCCCAGTTGCGAACCGTCGAGACATCAAGCCCCAGCGCCTCCGCTATCTGCCTTTGAGTCAAATTCTTTTCTTCTCTGAGTTTTGCAATCCTAGACACGTAAATTTCTCCCATGCACTAATTCATAGCATTATCTTACCATGACTTTCTTCATGTGAACTAGTTGACAGCGTGAAAAAGTTCACGCATAATAACTGGACGTTCGCTCATTTTGACCTTGTGAGTGAGAATTATGTCTTACAGGGCTTAAGTTCAAGCTCATAAATGGATTCAGGAATTTTCATCAATAAAAGAATCTGTTTTTGAAGCTGGTTGATAGGGGTAATGAAGACCGTAGAATCAGGGAGGAAGTAAAGAGTTAGGTGACAAAAAGCTTTAAGCATAAGTTCTGCCGAAGGACGAGGGGTTTTTCGTTTGGGATTGCCATCATAAAGACCTTGCAAAGAATCTTCAGCTTGTTGAAGTGCCTGCCTGACAACAAACTCCATAAGGGTAAAAACGCGCAAAGCAATGTTTAATAAAAACATCAAGCCAGTGATTCGGTTTTGATTCTGGAAGTAAATCGGTAAAGCAGGCAAAGAACCCCTCTTAAAGCGATGAAAACCCCGTTCAAGAAGCCATTCATCTCGGTAATACATTACCGACTCAGATAAAGTTAGCTGTTCGGTAGGTGCATTAGTTACGTACAATCGCCAACCAGCCAAAGTTTTAACCATTACCTCTCAAGGAATTAATTCCTTTGACTGCCTTAAAATCAGCGAACGCACAGTCATGTAGCTGAAGATGTAATTCTCAGACAGTTGAATTTTGTTCTTCTAACAGTTCTACATCGCTGTTCTGACCGTCAGTCCAATATCAATTTCACTTTCACAGAACTTGGAGCTATAGCCACAATCTGCAACGGACTGCGTTCAAAGCCACATCCACATCCAGCGATCGCGGCATTAGACGCATACATTCAATTGCTGGAGTTTTAAAACCCATGAAAGCACTATCTGTTCGTCAGCCTTGGGCATGGGCAATTATTTATGCTCTCAAAAATGTTGAAAACCGAGGCTGGCCTATCAATTATCGCGGCGACATTCTGATTCACGCAGCCAAGACTTGTACCAAAAGAGAGTATCTGTTAGCGAAAGAATTTTGCCAAAGCATGGGGGTAGTAATCCCAGAATTAATCTCTTTACGTCGCGGTCAAGTGATTGGCATTGTCACAATAGTTGATTGCAAGTTTTCACAAGTTGCATCTGGTTGGGGAATGCCTGAGCAATACCACTGGAAACTGGAGAACCCACGCGAGATTACACCGATTCCTTACATTGGTCAACTAGGGATTTTTGAAGTACCCGATGATTTGGTCATGGAGGTGGCTGCATGACTAAAACAGTTCCCATGATTCGCACACTACAACACCTTGGGGCAACCACGGAAGATATTACCTCCTTTATCAAAAAAGCGAAATCCAAAAAGACATCACCAAAATTAGATGTCTGCAAAAATTTTGATAACACGAAAATAAAACCAGTCCTGCCAAATGATGCCCCGATCGCTGTAGTACTGTTCGCTGGTGGCGGCGGAATTGAAGCGGGGATGGTTGAAGCCGGGATTCGTCCAGTTATTGCAGTGGAGTTTGACCCAAGCAAACCAGAGCTAAGTCGGGCGATCGCCAAAACCCATCACCACAACTTTAGCGAGTATGGCTGTAGAATAATCCAACTAACAGTTCAAGAAGTAGCACAGTCAGGATTTCTAGATTTTCCCCCCCGCCCCGATTACCTCCATGCCTCCCCGGTGTGCGCCAACTTCAGTCAAGCTCACACTGCAAAAGCGGGTAAGGGTATTGAAACGGCTGACGATCTGAGTGCAGCGATCGCAGTAGGAGAAGCCATCCGACAGTTGCAGCCACAGGTGTTTACGCTCGAAAATGTTCCACGCTATCAGAACAGTCAGAGTTTTGCCATCATCCTGAATACTTTGGAGCAAGAGGGGTACTCGGTCGATTACAGCGTGTTCAACATGGCTGACTTTGGGTTGCCCCAGGCGCGGCGGCGGTTAGTCCTGATTGCAAGCAAGGGTTTTCACGTTGCCTTACCAACTCGCAGAAAACCAATAGGGTGGTACGAGGCGATCGCTCATCTAATCCCTACGATGCCCGACTCTCAACTACTACTCAAGCAACAACAAGCTTTGGAGAAGTTTTTAGCCGGGAATGCGCCGACACCACTGCTAATAGAAAGAGTTGGGGGACGTACACAGTCTAAATATAAGCCTGGGCATTTACCCTGCAACCTTTGTGATCGCACTTTACCGATCACAAAGGTTGCAACCGAAGCAAATTCGCTGATATCTGGTTGCCTGATGGTACTGTCAAGTCTTTGTCTATTGAAGGGGCTGCAATTTTGCAAGGGTTTCCTGGTTGGTACGAGTTTCCCAACGAGACTGCTACGGCGGGGTCAATCATCGGCTATTCTGTGCCTCCCAGTTTCGCAACACAACTATTTATATCTGCACAGAGCAAATTATTAGGAGTGACTGTATGACTAACCTTGTCCAAAACTTAGAACAGTGCTGGTACATTTCTCCACCTTGGGGTCAACGAATCCCGCCCGTGCTGGTCAGTCTGTTAGAACGAGTGTACGTAAAGTCTGCCAAAGCTTTTGGTTATTGCACTGGAGTTGAATGGTCACAACACGGTTGGAAATACGAAATATTCACTCTTTATGACATAAACTCTAATCTTTAAAATACTAATAGACATTAAACTCTTATCCATTTCAGCACATGAGTATCTTTATCATAACGGTAGGTAAAGCCGTCCCTATTATTAATCGATTCGCCTTTGCTTGCCTTACTTCTAATAGTTTTAATGGAATAGAAGGTTAATTCAGCCATTTCCTTATGAGAAAGTCCTTCACTTATGGCTTTTTGGATCAATCTTTCTAATTGATTCTGGTTATGCAAACTATCCTTAGTAATACCAATATTGTAAGTTGAGTTCTGAGTTATTCTTTGATTTCGATAATCCTGAACAGCTACAAGCTGCCAACTGGAATCTTGTGCAAGTTCCAAAACCCATTGATGATAATCAAACAGGCTTTCCCGATGCCCGACACTGATAAATGTTGTTTTCGTTGATTGCAACTGTTCATATAAACTTCCTTCATTATTCAAATCCAAAGCACTCGTTGCTTCATCTAAGATAGTAAAGCTAGGACGGGTAACTAACAGTCGTGCAAAGGCAAGGCGTTGTTGTTCTCCCAGCGATAATATGTTCTCCCAAGGAACTTCTGTATCGAAGCCTTCGACTCGACTAAGTAAGTTTTGCAGGTTTACTTGTTGCAAAACTTCTTTGAGTTCTGCGTCAGTAATTTGACGACTGGTATTAGGATAGAGCAATTGTTCACGCAAAGTTCCCAAGATGATATAAGGACGTTGGGGTAAGAATAAAACTTCTTCCAGGGGAGGTCTTACCAAACGACCAGTTCCCGCATTCCATAAACCAGCAATCGCTCTCAGCAGAGAACTTTTGCCTCGACCACTCGGCCCAACAATCAATAAACCTTCTCCTGTTTTGACATCGAGTGACAAATCTTCGACGATCACTTGTTCATAGTCGGGCGTTTGTAAAGTGACATTCTCAAAAGCGAGATGGTCTTCTTCTATTGTTTTAATAGTACTGACATTCTCTGGTTCTTTGGTCACTGCTTCTAAGGCATCTGACAATTCAGCTAAACGTTCAACATAACTGGAAAATCGTCCTGAAGTCCCAAATTCTCTGATCAATTCTGCCATAGCAGTGGCAAACAGATTACAAGCTAAATTAGCTTGACCAATTTCTCCGTAATCAATTTCACCCCTCATGTATAAAGGTGCGAGTACTAAAAATGGAAATATTTGGATAATAGCCTGATATCCTCTGGCAAAAGTATCCTGATTTCTCTCCCAATTTATCTTGCGTTTAGCACTTTGAATAATATTATTAAATCTTCGCTTAATTATATTTACTTCCTGATTTTCTCCCTGAAAAAAAGCTATTGATTCAGCATGATTACGAACATGAGTCATGCTATAAGCATAGTCCGCTTCAAATTCGAGTTCTTCTTGATTGATCGTATTTAGTTCTTGAGCTAAGTAAACAGCAATGAAATTTCCTATAACTGTATAAACAACCAAAGTAACTGCAACTAATCGGGAAATTGACCAGAGAATTATTAAAAAAGTCGTCATTTCCAGTACTTTTTCTAGGCAAGTAGCTGAAAACGAGAGAGCTATCCTGGTAATAGGTTCGATTTCTTGGGATATACGTTGATCTGGGTTATCAACATCGGATTTAAAGTTGATTCTATAATAGGCACGATTGCCCAAATATTTTTCTAAAATGTGGTTATTTAGCCATTGATACCAATCAAGAGCAATTCTTTTCCTGACAAATTTAGAAAATCCTACTAAGAGCGTTACTAAGACAAGGGCAGCGCCGTAAACCAATAACGTATTAGTAAATTTAGAAAAATCTTTGTCTTTAATAATGACATCTACTAAATAGCGACTGACAAAGCTATTAAAAGCAGTTACGCCGACGAGCGCAATTATTAATAGAATCAGGAGAGCGAGC
>JBGTMK010000283.1:0-3856 GCA_041743605.1 Nostoc sp. | reverse complement strand
TGCGATCGGTGAAACGATGATAGTTGCTATTGCTGCGGGTGGACAACCAAACCTAACCCTTAACCCGATGGAACCAGCTGCTACAATGACAGCCTACATTGTATCGGTGAGTCTCGGTGACCTGCCTCATGGCAGCCTGGAATATCAGACTATCTTTGCAGTTGGACTGACGTTAGTGCTAATGACTTTAGTCTTCAATATCATTGGTCATTTTCTCACCAAGCGCTATCGAGAAATTTATTGATATGACAACTCTTAATATTCAAGAAGTCCGTAAGACTATTAGCCGGAATAAGCGATCGCAATATATTTTCAACATTATTGGCATATTGTCAATGCTGTTTGGTATTGTCACATTACTGGCACTATTGTTTGATTTAATCACCGATGGTTTTCCACGTCTTTCGTGGCAATTTTTGACTTCGTTTCCTAGTCGCAGGGCGGAAGAAGCAGGAATCCTCTCAGCTTGGGTGGGAACGCTCTTGGTAATGTTTGTAACGTCTTTAGTAGCCATACCCATAGGTATAGCATCGGGTATTTACTTAGAAGAGTATGCCCGAAAAAATTGGTTGTCTGATGTAATTGAAATTAATGTCACCAACTTAGCTGGTGTTCCCTCAATTATTTACGGGCTTTTAGCTTTGGGCGTGTTTGTTTATGGGTTCAATTTCGGTCGAAGCATTATTACTGCTGGGTTTACCTTGGCGTTATTGGTTTTACCTGTGGTGATCGTTTCTACTCGCGAGGCTCTACGTGCTATACCAAATAGTATCCGTGAAGCTGCCTATGCAACAGGGGCTTCTAAGTGGCAAATGATTTGGGATCATATTCTGCCTTACTCAACAGGCACAATTCTCACTGGGATTATTGTTGCCTTGGCACGAGCTATTGGTGAAACTGCACCCCTAATTACCATTGGTGCGCTAACATTTATAGCCTTCTTACCAGAACCACCAATTAATGGGCAGTTTCCTTACATCTCATTCTCTTGGTTACTCGCTCCGTTTACAGTTATGC
This sequence comes from Nostoc sp., assembly GCA_041743605.1. Lineage (GTDB taxonomy): Bacteria > Cyanobacteriota > Cyanobacteriia > Cyanobacteriales > Nostocaceae > Nostoc. The sequence continues at coordinate 2,839 of JBGTMK010000283.1, read as the reverse complement.
CCATTCAAATGTTCGATTGGGTATCTCGTCCCCAAGCTGAGTTTCAGGTGAATGCAGCAGCAGCAGGTATTGTTCTAATTGCCATTACTTTGGCTATGAACGCTGTGGCAATTTATATCCGCTATCGTTTACGCAAAAAAATCAAATGGTAGAAATTGCATCATCAACCTTAGAAAAATCTATCAAAGCTTCGGTCAATTACCTGAATTTCTACTACGGTGGAACAGTCCACGCTCTCAAAGACATTAATATGTCAGTGGGTGAAAAACAAGTAACGGCACTGATTGGCCCTTCTGGATGTGGTAAAACCACTCTGTTACGTTGTTTTAATCGAATGCACGATCTATATCCTGGAAATAGCTATAAAGGGGAAATCACTCTCGAACCAGATGGGATTAACCTGCTCAGTAATAAGGTTGACCCAATTGAGGTACGGATGCGGATTAGTATGGTGTTTCAAAGACCTAATCCCTTTCCTAAATCCATTTATGAAAATGTGGCTTACGGTTTGAAGGTGCGGGGTGAATCGAAACGTGCAGTCCTTGATGAAAAAGTAGAGAAAGCTTTGCATGAAGCAGCTTTGTGGAATGAAGTCAAGGATCGCCTAAATGATTTAGCTTTTAACCTTTCTGGTGGTCAACAGCAGCGATTGTGTATCGCCCGCGCTTTGGCGACTGACCCTGAGATTGTTTTATTTGATGAGCCGACATCAGCCTTAGACCCCATAGCTACCGCCAGCATTGAAGAGTTGATTGATCAATTGAAAGAAACGGTGACGATTTTGATCGTCACTCACAATATGCAGCAAGCCGCTCGTGTTTCTGATTACACTGCGTTTATGTATTTAGGCGAGTTGGTAGAATTTGATCGGACAGAAAAGATTTTCAATCACCCCTTGAAGCAACAAACGGCAGACTATGTGAATGGTCGTTTTGGATAAGAATATTTTATAGAAAACTCAAAGCTTGCTATATCTGGTTTCTCGCCCCTTCAAGCGATGCCTACGGGCCTGACTTTTCACGCTATGTGGAAAAACCAACGCGAAACCTAACCCCCCAACCCCCTTCCCTACCAGGGAAGGGGGAGAATTCAAAGCCTCTCTCTTTTTAGGAGAGAGGTTTTCCAGATCCCGTGAAAAGTCAGCTACGGGTGGATGAAGAGTGCTGAGTTCCAAGTGCTGTTAGGGGAAGCGGGGCGTTTAGCCCGTGCTGAGTTGAAAGACCGCCACACTCTTGCGGGTATCAACCTTCTCTCTATAAGAAGACTCCCCGCCACTTGCGGCCTTCCTCTTACCGTAGTGCGGAAGTACTCAGTACTTCTTAAATTACTCAGCACTCAGCACTGAGCGGGTAAAACCTCGACACAAAGAGACTTTCAAGCCTATTGCCTGTCCCCTACTATCTTTAGTGAGTCTGTGGGGCTGAGGATATAACAAAGAATCTTAAAACATAGACTATATAAGCATTTTAAGCCCACATTCTGTACCTTGAACTTTCACAGTTCCTACGATGGTAGTAAACTAGTACAACACGGCGGAAGTCTATCTTACCTTTATTCAACAAGGGAATTTTGCCAATTCCGAGATTTAGCTTAACCTAGACATAGCTTCCAAAAACTGAAAATAGTTGTTGAATTTTACATATTCTTTTATATCATCTTGAATAAAAAGCACCGAAAAGTTAATTAATGAAGTTATTTTAGCTAAATATAATCGACATTTTATAGCAGTTGAGCCACTATCTATTTTTAATCAGAAGAAAATACGCCATTTAAATATTGTCAAAAGTTTTCAAATTTAAATATAACAACAGAAAAATGTAATTGAAAATATCATGATTGTTGAGGCATTTTTTAGCAACTAATCTTTTTAACGAGGAGGTACTAATCTAATGATTCAATTAAGTAGGATTACAAAGAGCAAAAATTATAAAAATGAGATGCAATTTTGCTTTTTAAAATACCCTTTGCTTTTTACTGATCATATTTTTATCAATTTGTCAGAAAGGTTAAGTCATGAAGATATGACGAGTCAGGGCAAGCAATCTTTCTACTTTCCCCCTTAACCAAGAGGTATTAGTCAATGTGGAGAAAGTGGTAGAAAACGTCTGTAAAAAATCAATTTTGGGACGCAGCCTTATATAAATATCTACTAACCACTTATCTGCTGGATGACTACTGTCTAGCTACGTAATTTCCATGAATATCTCATTTTGGGAGTAACATAGTGAAACAGCATTGCTGATTTGTACTGTTTTACTGAATCAAGTTTTGTTTCACACGTTTTGGGAATATGAGTAAACTAATTCCAGCCCTCAGAGTCAAAAACTTCAGCTTTTATTACGACACTCAAAAGATAGTTGAAGGCGTGTCAATGGATATTTACCAAAACCAAGTCACGGCAATTATTGGTTCTAGTGGTTGTGGCAAGTCTACTTTTCTTAAATCGTTAAATCGCATGACTGAATTAGAAGGAGATGTGAGGGTTGAAGGAAGAGTAGAATTTTACGGACAAAGTATTTATGAGCGTCGTGTCAACATAAATCGCTTACGTCGCCAAGTGAGTATGGTTTTTCCCAAGCCAAATCTTTTTCCCATGAGCGTTTACGATAATGTAGCTTATGGCGTGAAATTAGTTGGATGGCATCCGAAAGTAGAATTAGATGGGATTGTTGAATCTGCCATCAAAGATGCCGAACTTTGGGATGAAGTTAAAAATAAGCTGCACAAATCTGCTTTAGACCTTTCTGGTGGTCAACAACAAAGATTATGTATCGCCCGTGCTTTAGCGGTCAAACCGAACGTTCTTTTGATGGATGAACCTTGTTCGGGTCTTGATTCT
>JBGTMK010000282.1:0-8884 GCA_041743605.1 Nostoc sp. | reverse complement strand
TTGTCGCCCAAACAAGATGATAGTAAAGTCGCCACAGAGCCATATACGTGGTATTTTTGATGGAATTTACTACGTCTAGTATTCCCGCAATCGTTACAAATCTTCAAGTCATCCCAAAGATGACTTGAGCTATTAGCTTTGGAATTTATTCCGAGGTGGGTAGGCGATGTCTACGACAACCTACGCTTAAGCATTTCACACCATTTGCGATACACCAGGGAGTCAAGGAGTATCTGCCGATATTTGGGCATTTATCCTTCCCCATATAATGCGTCATCCGAAGCGTCCCGCTTGGTGGGAGAATAATAACGAGAAATGATACAAGCCTGTTGTTGTCTCCAGCCCAAAGGAATCTATAAAAATGTGGAAACGAATTACATTAATTTTGCTATTGGTGTTGAGCTTCAGTCTGAGTAATTCTGATGTAGCCGTTGCATCTGGACTCAAAAGCTTTGTAGACAGTGGTGATGGCTATCAGTTTCTATACCCTAACGGCTGGCTGCCAGTTAAAGTTGCCGATGGGCCAGATGTGGTTTTCCACGATTTGATTGAGGTGTCTGAAAATGTTTCGGTTGTAATTAGCCCAGTTCCAGAAGGCAAAACTTTGTCAGAATTGGGAACCCCAACAGAAGTGGGATATAGATTAGGAAAAGCAGCTCTTGCGCCTCCTGACTCTGGTCGTTCGGCTGAATTAGTCAATGCTGCACAGCGAGAAGTTGACGGTAAAATATATTACCTTTTAGAGTATGAAGTTAAACTCCCCAATCAACAGCAACGACACAACATCGCCAGCGTTGCTGTTAGCCGTGGTAAAGTTTTTACCTTCAACGCTTCAATTCCTGAAAAACGCTGGCCGAAAGTTAAACGAATGATTGATGAGGTTGTCAATTCTTTTTCTGTTTATTAATTGGGGAGTGGGGAATGGGGAATGGGGAGTAAGAATTTTAGATTTTAGATTTTGGATTTTAGATTGGAATTTAATCCAAAATCTAAAATTAAATTACCCAATGCCCAATACCCAATTAACAAATTTATTAGATCATGAAAATTCCACCTTTTGTACTTGCCTCAGCTTCGCCAGCCCGACGCCGCTTGCTGCAAACTGTTGGTATTGAACCGATAGTTCAACCTAGTGACTTTGATGAGTCGCAAATTGAACTAAGTGAACCAGCAGAATTGGTCAAAACTCTTGCCCAGTACAAAGCGGAAACTGTAGCACCGCAGTTTGAATCGGCTTTGATTATGGGTTGTGATTCAGTTTTGTCCATGAATGGTGAAATTTACGGCAAACCAGCAGATGCTTCTGAAGCGATCGCTCGTTGGCAGATAATGCAAGGTAACTTTGGCGACTTGTACACAGGTCACGCCTTAATTGACCCAGGACAAAACCATACTTTAGTCAAGTCTCAAGTTACAAGAGTTTACTTTGCTCAAATGAGCGATCGCGCCATTGAAGCTTATGTTGCTACAGGTGAACCCCTCAAGTGTGCTGGAGCCTTTGCAATTGAAGGTTTTGGTAGTTTCTTCGTAGAAAAAATTGAAGGGTGTCACACCAATGTCATTGGACTCAGTTTACCCCTACTACGGCAGATGCTAGGGGAATTGGGATACGATGTCACTGATTTCTGGCAATAGTCATTGGGCATGGGGCATAGGGCATAGGGCATGGGGCATTCACTAATGACAAATGACAAATGACAAATGACAAATGACCAATGACCAATGACAAATGACCAATGACCATCAAGTGTTTGCTTATATTGCAGACCACAACAGGTATGACACGACTGGTTGTAGACTGGCCATTAGATCGCATTCCCAACTAGAATATGTCATTTACTTCTATGCCCTCGCTGCGTGAGCAACAACATCCCCTAATTTGTCAGCTAGCTGATTGCATTGAGGCAGCTTGGCATCAGCATCTGGATTTATCGCCCTACCATTTGCCTGATGAGTTGGGGTATGTGGAAGGTAGACTAGAAGGCGAAAAACTGACGATTGAAAACCGCTGCTATCAAACGCCCCAGTTTCGGAAAATGCACTTGGAACTGGCGAAAATCGGAAATATGCTGGATATCTTGCACTGCGTCATGTTTCCCCGTCCAGAATACAACCTGCCGATGTTTGGTTGCGATTTAGTTGGGGGTAGAGGACAAATTAGTGCAGCGATCGCAGACCTTTCTCCGATTCAATTAGAGCGCACCTTACCAGAATCGTATACTTCTGCACTGACACAGCTAACAGTGCTTAACTTTTCCCAACCCCGTGAATTACCTGAATGGGGAAATATTTTTTCGGATTTTTGTATCTTTGTGCGCCCCAGTTCCCCAGAAGAAGAAGCAATGTTTCTGTCGCGGGTGCGAGAATTTTTAGACATTCATTGCATCCAAGCGATCGCCTCACATCCTGTTTCAGTTGAACAAGTTACACAAAATCTCGCTGGACAACACAACTACTGCACCAAACAGCAGCAAAACGATAAAACCCGCCGCGTACTAGAAAAAGCCTTTGGCCCAGCTTGGGCAGAAAATTACATGACCACAGTTTTATTCGACCTCCCAACTTAAAATAATTCGTAATTCGTAATTCGTAATTCGTAATGACGCTCACGGATTCGCTAACGTCATTAAGTTTTGTAACTCTTATAAGACAAGAGCCACAAAACTTGCATCTGCTAGTTGCTCTGAAATGTCTTTAATTTTGAATTTTGAATTTTGAATTTTGAATTGTTATCTCCCTCATCTGTAGGCTCTGTTACGTTTTCAGATAACGGATAAATGTAGAATTCATTCAACGAGAGTTTAATGGAGTCCCAAAACAGCAACAGGGAGAATAGTAAGGTCTTTGAAGCGAATATCACAAAATGGTTTGTTGTCTTGGTAGGCGCAAGAACTAGAGACAGGACAGCTAACTCATTGACCAGAAAGTTAAGGAAACTCTGATGTTAGGAATGCTCAAGTTGACAGATATTTTTTAGTCAGTTAATCGTTGATTCACTTAAGGAAGACTAATTTTTGTAGCAAGATTGTATCCAGTAAAGGCAACAGTCTATTTTTGATGTTTCTTTTCAATTTTGTAACTAACTGTAGCCGTAGTCAATGTAGCAGTAAAGTACCGCATCATACCATTTTGGGATTTTGTGTAGAGACGCAATATATCGCGCCTCTGCATCTAGATTCATACTGCTTGTGAATTCTGCTAACTTCCATTGCACTCATGTCTCAATAATACTCAGAGTTATTGAATAGCCAGCTACTATAGCGTTTCTCAGTTTCAATACAGACCTAACCCCCAGCCCTTTCCCTACTAGCGTTGGGGAGTAAGTAAGCTTCAAAGCCTCTCTCTTTTTAGGAGAGAGGAATGGAAGTGAGGTCAATGTATTGCATACAAACGATCGCTATAGAAAACACCATTTTACAAAGCCATAGTGTTGAGCGTTCATCACGCAATGGATTTTTAAGCCATACCCAGCTTTAAACCACTGTTGTTTGTCCTAAGCGGCTGGCTGTTGATTAAAAACCTTTTTATTTTTACTTCCATCAGCACAATTCAGGTAAATGGGCAACATACTATGTCAAGGGTGACTGAAAAGCCAAAGCCAAGTGAGCAGACACTTAATCAAGAACAACCTAAGATTTGGTGGGGTATCGCTGTAGCTGTGCCCATAGTAATCGCCGCTGGGATACTAGGTACAGCTAAAATCGAGCAGCTGAGAAAACTAACTACATCTGCCCCTGTAATGCCATCTAGCAATAGCATTAGTGCTGTAGGGCGTTTGGAACCGCGAGGTGAAGTTGTTAAATTGTCCGCCCCATCATCAGGATTAGCACCATCGTCACGAATTCAGCAACTTTTGGTGAGAGAGGGTGAACAGGTAAAGCAAGGTCAAATTTTGGCAATTTTGGATAACCGTGATACCCAAATAGCCGGACTAGAAGAGGCAAAAGCCAAAGTGCAAGAAGCCCGTGCGAATTTAGCGCAAGTTAGGGCTGGATCTCCAAGAGATATTCAAGCTCAAAGAGCAGTTATTGCTCGCCTACAAGCACAGTTAATTGGCGAAAGGAATGCAGGGCAAGCTGCGATCGCCCGGATTGCAGCCCAGTTAAGTGGTGATAAACTTGTCCAACAAGCAACCGTGAATCGCCTAGAAGCTGAACTTAGTGGGCAAAGAGATGCTCTAAGAGCGACCATTACACGTATTCAAGCCGAACAGCGTAATGCTCAAGTAGATGCTGGACGCTATGATTTTTTATACAGAGAAGGTGCTATTTCTCAGCAAGAGCGGGACAGAAGACGCTTGAGTGCAGTAACTTTTAATCAGCAGGTTGTCGAAAGCCAAGCTACGCTAAAGCAGACATTAGCAACCCTGCGACAGCAACTTGCTGAGGCTAGAGCTAACCAAATACAAAATTTAGCAGTTTTGCAACAGCAGCTAATCGAAGCCAAAGTTAACCGCGATAAAACCGTAGCAACTTTGCAAAGACAAATCGATGAAGAAAAGGCCAAACTGAGCAGAATTGTGGACGTTAGTCCTACCGATGTGCAAGTAGCGCAAGCCCAAGTTAGTAATGCCCTCGCAAATGTCAGAAAAGCCGAAGCAGAACTGAGATTGAGCTACGTTCAAGCACCAATCGCTGGAGAGATTTTAAAAGTTTACACCAAATCAGGCGAAGCGATCGGTGCCAATGGCATTGCTGAAATTGGACAAACCAGCCAAATGTTTGTGATTGCTGAAGTCGCCGAAGACAGCATTGGTAAAGTGCGTATTGGTCAAAATGCTACTATCACCAGTGACAATGGTGCATTTAGCGGCGAATTAAAGGGAACTGTTACTGAAATTGGCAGAAAAATTGGTAAAAAAGATGTGCTGAATACAGATCCAGCAGCAGATGTAGATGCCAGAGTCGTAGAAGTTAAAATTGCTCTACCTCCAGAAGATAGTGAGAAAGTTTCTGGTTTAACTTACGCCAAAGTTGTTGTCGAAATTAATAACTAATTAAGTTATGGATGAGCAGCAATATCAATTTCTGATTTGATACTTTGGATGATAAATATTCTTCAAGAGGCTGTTTAATTAAGTGTAAGCATTCTATAATTTCGATACTAGCCTTGCCAGAATTGAGTGAAAAATCTCAACTTTTAACTAATGTCGGGGGTTGAAATCAATAGCAAAAGTTAACTACGAATTACGTTAGCGCAGCGTTAGCGAGTATTCGAGCGTCATTACGAATTACGAATTATTTAACTGTGCTTGGATGCCTATAAAATGAATCAAAAAATACCTCTGTCGTGGCTACAACTGACAAGGGAAAAAACTCGCCTAGCAGTGGCTTTAGCAGGAATTTCTTTTGCTGATATTTTAATGTTTATGCAACTCGGCTTCCGGGATGCTCTGTATTATAGTAACGTTCGATTTCATAACAGCTTGCAGGGCGATATTGTCTTAATAAATAGTCAATCTAGCGCTGTGCTGGCGATGAGAAGCTTTTCTCAACGACGGTTATATAAAGCTTTAGAGTTACCCGCAGTCCAATCAGTACATCCGATATACTTGGATTTTACAGTCTGGAAAAATCCTGTAACAGGCCGTCCTCGGAGTATCCTGATATTTGGAATGAACCCAGAAAATAATTTAGTTAACTTACCTGGAGTTCAGGAGAATTTAGATAAACTTAAACTCCCAGATGTAGTTTTATTTGACCGTTCTTCTAGGCTAGAGTATGGGCCAATTGCTGCTAATTATGACCAAGGTAAGACTGTAACAGCAGAAGTGCGAAGGCGGCGAATTAAAGTAGAGGGACTATTTACATTAGGTGCATCATTTGGTGCAGATGGTAATTTAATTACAAGTGATATTAATTTTCTGCGGATATTCAACAATCGTCAGCAAGGATTAATTGATATTGGTTTGATTAGATTAAAACCAGGAGCAAATCCTACAGTTGTTGTCCAAGAATTACGAAAATATTTACCTAGCGAGGTAAATGTTTTAACTAAGCAAGAATTTATTGATTTTGAGCGGGAGTATTGGGCGAGTAGTACAGCTATTGGGTTTATTTTCACATTAGGGACTGTTATGGGTTTCATTGTGGGGACTGTGATTGTTTATCAAATCCTTTATACAGAAGTTGCAGATCACTTAGCTGAATACGCTACTCTCAAGGCAATAGGCTATACACAAAACTATTTATTAACAGTCATTCTTCAGGAGGCTTTATTATTAGCAGTTTTAGGATACTTCCCTGGAATAGTATTTGCTTTATTTATGTATAAAAGCGCTAGAGAAGCAACACTCTTACCAGTTTTTATGAGTTTCGATCGAGCAGTAATGGTGTTGATTTTGACTATATTGATGTGCATTATTTCCGGTGCGATCGCAGTCCGAAAATTACGTTCCGCCGATCCAGCCGATATCTTTTAACTAATTCAGAATTAATGAAAAATTAATATTCTTTATCGCCATATTTATGATCAAAATCAAACAAATTTAACTTCTGATATTCACTACAGTTAAGTCTTGAAAGCGCTAAGTTATAACTAACAAAAATATGATAGAGAAAGAACCTGTAATCTCCATTAAAAATCTCAACCACTACTATGGCAAAGGCGCACTGAGAAAACAGATATTGTTTGACATTAACCTAGAAATTTATCCAGGTGAAATTGTCATTATGACTGGCCCATCAGGTTCAGGTAAAACAACATTACTCAGCTTAATTGGTGGTTTGCGGTCTGTACAAGAGGGAAGTTTAAAATTTTTAGGTGAAGAACTCGTTGGCGTCAGTCAAAACAAACTGGTGCAGATGCGACGCAACATTGGTTATATTTTCCAAGCTCACAATTTGCTAGGGTTCTTGACTGCAAAGCAAAATGTGCAAATGGCAGTAGAGTTGAATGATAATATTTCTCAAACAGAAGCAGTGGCTAAATCAAAAGCCATGCTGGGTTCTGTTGGTCTAGAAGAACGAGTTGATTACTACCCAGACAATCTTTCTGGTGGACAAAAACAAAGAATTGCGATCGCTCGCGCCCTAGTAAATCGTCCCCCATTGGTGCTAGCAGACGAACCAACAGCCGCATTAGACAAACAATCAGGACGCGATGTTGTGGAAATAATGCAGAGTCTAGCCAAAAATCAGGGAACTACTATCTTATTAGTGACACACGACAACCGCATTTTAGACATAGCCGATCGCATCGTAGAAATGGAAGATGGTCTTTTAACCCGTAATTCCCCAAATACAGTTATTCAGTAATGATTTTAGTCATTTGTCCTTTGTGAATGACCAATGACAAATGACAGCCATAATTTATGATCTAGCCGAGCCTGATTTTTTCATTCCAGATGACTTTGGCGGAGTTGGAGTATTTGGTTGGCGACTAGTACGGAAAGTTACATTCACGCCTTCATTCGATTGCTCCAGCACCAATAGAGGCGTTGGTTTGGCTTTTTGATCCCAATGCATAGTAGCAATCCGACCTTGAATTATGGGTTGCCAACTATCTTCGTCTTCTATGGGGCTTAGGTAAGTTTCTATACAATCAATAATTTGACTAATAGTCGCAGAAGTTGCTTGTGTCGGTAACTTCATTAACCGGATTTGAATGCGAAACAGCACTCGCTTGGCAGAGTTCCCTGGACTACCAGTTTCATACTCTACATCAAAAGTTTCATCGACTTGCCGTCCAGCGCTATTAGCAATTCCGACTGATCCTTGTTGGGCTTGATTTGGACGTAGAGCTTGAGAAATTTTTTCTTTGATCTGAATCTTTATTTGATTAAGGATTGCAAAATGAAACACCTCCTCTGACATCCGCATTCGCAGATAATCCAGGTTAAAGTCCCGTGAGTTGACCAAATCGGGATTAGTTTCCATTTTGCGAATTGTTTCCAGCGCCAGCTTAAACTTTTTCTCTAATTCTCGCGCCCGGAATTGTTCAAACTTAATTTTTTTCTCCAGCTTATCCATCTGGAGTTTACTATATACAATCAAAGCAATCACCACTAAAGCCAGTCCTCCAGAAGTTACCAACAATAACGTTGGTATTTGAGGATTACTTGCTGGCACTTCCTGGGATGCCTTTTTAGGCTTTGATCCTGATGATTGGGCAAGATACATCGAAGTGGGCATGGTTGGAAACTGAAAAACTTGACTCCTGATGTTTAGGATGCCCAAATCTTCAATGCCATCTTGCTGTATCATTAATATTTTTAACAGTTTTTACAAAACCGCGTATGTCCAGACACCAGAGCGTCCCTGTTCTGTCTGACGTTTCATCTACAAGCTTTCTTCATATTCGTCTGATAGCCACAGATATGGATGGCACTTTAACTAGACGAGGAAAATTTACTCCCGCACTGCTACAAGCTTTAGAGGATTTAGCGGCAGCTGACATTAAGGTGCTGATTGTCACAGGACGTTCTGCTGGCTGGGTGAGTGGATTGAGTAGCTTGATGCCAGTAGCAGGTGCTATGGCAGAAAATGGCGGTTTGTACTTTCCACCTGGGAACCATAAACCACTAGTCTTAACACCCATTCCCGATTTAGCTAAACATCGCCAGCAGTTAGCTACAACTTTTGAGAATTTACAAACTAAATTTCCCCAAATCCAAGAATCTGCTGATAATCGCTTTCGCATCACCGACTGGACTTTTGATGTAGCTGGTTTGCGTCAAGATGAACTACAAACCCTAGACAGTCTTTGTCAACAAATGGGTTGGGGATTTACCTATAGCAACGTGCAGTGTCACATTAAACCCCAAGGACAAGATAAAGCCGTGGGATTGTTGCAAGTATTGCGCGAATATTTGCCCCAGTATTCATCAGAACAAATTGTCACTGTTGGCGATAGTCCCAATGATGAAAGTTTATTTGATCGTCGT
>JBGTMK010000281.1:0-10330 GCA_041743605.1 Nostoc sp. | reverse complement strand
AAGTTCCAAGAATCATAGCGAAAGTCATCTTCAGATGACTAGATATCCCCAAAAATATTCAGTCTACTTCAGTAGACTTTAGCTATGAGCCAGAGAATTCATTCTCTGGCGGGTTATGAAGTCCGCAGCGAAGCTATTTCTAGCTTAAGTTGACACCAATGGGCTGTGTGCCCCTAATTTGTATTGAAGACAACGCGTAGCAATTTGCCGTATAAAAAGCAATACAGTTCAGATAAGACCAAAACACTTGTAGAGACGGCGATTTATCGCGTCTCGAAAACCCAAAATTTTTGCCAGCCGCCCTTAACCCAAGTATATTGGTATAAAAAGATTATTTTTTTCTTTAACTCCTCAGCATGGAATCAAAGCATCAGTGATTACCGCGACTCCTCATCATCCCTTTACATAGTTTTAGTAATATCAACATAAACCCTGAAACGCTCACCGAAAAATGGCTAGAGCGCTTGCGTAATAATACGAACCCTAAAAATGTTCATTTTTAACAAAATGCTCACAGCAAGGGTTATATATTTTTATCTGCCAAAAGGAATTAAGAAAAGATTACGCCTTTACTTTTACTAGTCGAGGTTGAGTCTGCATTCCCAAGCAAAATCTGGGAACGAGCCTAAGGCGAAAAGCATAAGGAGTAAATAAAATCATGAATAATTTATCTAACAAATTATCTATAATTCTCCGAGGAAGTATCTGCTTATTAGGTTTAGTGAGTGCAGGAAATTTTTTAGCCGCACCAGCATATGCACAACAAGCTACTGCTCGTGCTGCTGTTAGCCTGATTAGGCCTTCTGGTACTTTTCTCGGTGTCAGTGGCGAATTAATTTTACCTTCCGGCTCGTACCTTGATAGCGGCATAACAATTACACCTACCTATGGAGGGATAGCAGGTGGAAATGATGAAACTATCACTAGTCTGACTATAACCCCAGGATTAGTTCAAACTAATACACCCTCTACCCCAAACTTATTAGTTGATGGAGTAACAACTTCGCTAAATAATAGTGCTTCCATTGAAGATATAACAACTCTAATCCGAGCAGGAAATGGTATTAATAGTTTAGGTGGTTTAGAGTAGTCTGATTGATAGATTGGGCACTGCTTACTGATGCCGAAAAAATTCGATTTTTAAGTCTGTAGCAGTGCCTACAATACATTTATTATATATCTTTGGTACGTTAAATTAATTAAATCAAAAAAATCAGAATCGATAACCACCTTTAATTTTTAAATCAAATCCATTCTCACCAGTACCAATTTGAGATTCTAAAAAAACATTATTGTCAGTAAAGTTATATCTCAAAATAGCTCCATAGTTTAAGCCAGACACTCGGCTATTTAAACCAAAGTTTCTTGTAGCATAATTTTTAATATAAGCACCAACAGATAAATTTGTACTGACTCTTTGTAAACCCTGCAACTCATAGAAAAGATTTTTACCTAACTCTAGGTTTGTATTAATATTCAAACCCGTGCTAGTACTAAGTTCACCATTAAACAGTCCTAGCAACTCCCCATTGCTATTATCTTGAATAAAAGCTATGGTCGGTACTAAAGAGAAACTGAGATTTCTTTCTTGATGATTAAAGTAATAGCTTAAGACAGTAGAGAAAGGATTATTACGATTTGATGCACTATTCCAGTCAATTTTTAATGATGGTACATGAGTATTGATAGCAACAGGTTTTTTATCTGAGTTTAACTGGACATGAGTCTTAATATAGTTAACCAGAACGTTAGCATATATGCCCACAGATGGTTCTGCTAAACCTAAATTATTATTAGAAACTCCTGGGGCTGAGTTAGCATTTATATTAAACCAGGTTCCCAAGCTAGCGCTATAGTTTAAATCACCAGAAGAACCCGCAGCTAATAATTCGACTGAGGGTAAAGATAGATAACCATTAAAGCTTTTAAAACTCGCACCTATGAGATCAACTCTGGTGAGTTCAAAATAATCGAATGCTAAATCAAATGTCCGAACTGGAATTGGTACTATAGTGTTATCTGCTGAACTAAATCGTTGTACAAATTGTCTCCCTTGGGAGTTAGTCAAAATAACTTCAGCACCGGTAGATTCATTAATAGGATTAATCCCAGTATTATTTAAAGGAATTTGATTTCCTATAAAAGTCAAAGGGCCAAATCTTTCATTAGAAAGTCTGAGAGTTGAAAAGAATGTATCACCTGGATCTAAAAGTTCAATGTCTCTTTGTAAAAATTGGACTGCACGTTTGTGATTTCCTGTTCTTATTTGCAAGATACTAGAGTTATCGGGAGTAATTTTACTCTGAAGTGTCAAATTTCCAGATACCTGTTCTAGACTACCGGCTGCATTAGAATAGGCTAAAGTCCGATTAATTCTGTTATTAATTTGTCTTCTTTGATCTGGTGTAGACTTTGTATTTAAAGAAACAAAACCTTCTCCGTTTTTAAAGCTTTCTCTAGCTTCTGCTAAACTTTCGTCAATATTATCTATTTTAATTAATTTAAATATTCCGCCTAATGCCAGCCCTAAAGTAGAATTAGCTGTTTGTATCCCATCAATACTGAATTCGCTGAAATTAGCTGTAATAGATAATCCTGGACTAGAAAAAATATTAGAATAAGTAGCACTAATTTTTTCTGGGTCATATTGAATAATACTGCGACTATGAGGATAGTTAACATATAACCTATGCCAATTAGAAGTTTTTTGTGTCTCAGATAAAACTTCAAATATGGGATCTCTTTTTCCAAAAGATACCCAAGATAAAGAATTTAAATAATACAAGTCTCTCTCAAGTGGAGTTAAAAAAGGATTAACTACTATATTCAATAAATCAAAGTTATCAAATTTGCCTCTCTGAGTAATCTTAATACCCGGCAATGAAGAGACGGGAGCAGTAAAACCATAACCTTCACCTGTCAAGATATTACCCCATAAAATACCAGTATTTTCTAGAACCGGATCAGGAATAATTTCGCCTAATTGGAGCCTAACACTTCCTCCATTTAGTAAAGGTTTTAAATTTGTAGTAGGAAAGGCTTGTATAATTCGAGGGGAATTAGTAGCATCTAATAAGTCAAATAAAGCTCCGCCACCATCATTACTCAAGGTGGAACCACTACCAATAACTGGTGCAATATTTTCTATAACTGTAACATTAGGATCTTCAGGATTAACCCCACTATTAATTATCACTCTACCAGCAGGTATCCCTTCAGGATTAACTAATTGTCCTGCTATAGAAACTATAGAAAAATTATTAATTTCAGCTTCGCCAATTAACTCATCAAAATTCACAGGTAAACTAGTAATATATTGTAATCCCCAAAATCCTTGGGTCGATGTCATATTTTGGGTACTGTAAGTTTCAGTAGCTCTACCTTGTGCAAGAATACCTACTTGTGTACCTTTAGTCTCAATGACTAATCTATTGTTATCGAGAACCCAGTAAAACTGGTCTTCTTTGGGAAATTTAGCATAGGTAAATTTATCAATAAACTGATTGTCTCCAGAAAATCTGATATTTAAATCCGTATCTATATAATTTTCATCCTCATTTGGTTTAAATAACTGAGGTTTAAAAGTAAGGTTATCTGTAGGGTTAATAATCCACGGATACCTGTTTGCACTAATTGTCAGAGCGTCAATAATTATTTTGTTCGGATTTGTTTGTTGTTGCTTTTTTGATTGACGTAGCTTTTCTATTAGTATTTGTTGTGTTGTTGTATAAGGTTTTTTTTCATTTGAAGTTGACGGTTTAATTATATCTGCTGGAGTTTTTTCTTCATCTTGTTCAGGTGGCTTTGGGGGTTGTATTCTATAGTCTTCAATTGGGATAACATCAGCTATGATTAAGTTACGTAATTGTTTGGGATTTCGTGATTTAGAGTTAGCATCTGTTAACGGTTTTTTTAAAAGTGTTTTGCTTGGCGAATTATCTACTTTGTCCGAACTTAATATTTTTTTTTCAATAGCATCTATATTATTTTGTGCTTTCAAACTAATACTGTTTTGATCATTATATTCTAAGGCGATCGCAGAAAACTGAACTAGTATTATTTTGAACAAAATTGTTGAAGATAAAAAGCACGTTGTAATTAAGCTCAGATTTTTTTTTAATCTCATTAGTGAGATTCTTGCAATTTTTTGATCTGAAATTTTAAAGGTTTTCACGATAGAATATGCTCTTTGGGAAAATCAATAACAAAAATCACAATTTATTCAACCTATTGAAAATTTGCTATTAGTTGGTTTAAATATCACAATTAATCTGTAATGCTCAAAAATGAGTCATAGTTTAATTTTCAAAAATCTAATTTTTTGTTGGTTTATTTAAATGTGTTCAACAATCGTTTCAGTTAATTCGATACAGAGAGCTAAAAAAGAACGATTTTTTTATCCTGGATGTAAAGAATAAAATAGGATTAAGCAGATTTACTGCAACAAGAGTGTAATTCTTGAGCAAAAATTAAACCTCAGCAAAATCACCACAGCTAAAAAAGTAAGCTAGTTTTTAACCGTATAAACACGTACTTTGAGAATATTCAGTCAAAAAAGTGGATGAAAAAATATGTTTCAGGCTACTCGCCGCCGTCTTGCAATTTGGTACACTGCCGTCACTGCTGTATTGTTACTACTGTTTGCCAGTGGCGTTTATTTATACGTCCGTAGTACACTGATTGAGCGGATTGATGACACCCTTAACCATGTAGTGGAAATAGTGGAGCGTTGTATCACAACTAGCCGTTGTGATACAACGCTCATATTTGAGCCAATTAATACTGATGCAGAGAAAGTTCGTATTAATGTAGAAGCTAGTTTTCGTGACAATACCGACGCTGTAGAAGATGACCACATCGACCTAGAATGGTTTAGTCCGAATGGTGAATTAGTTTGGTCAACGCTATCCGAACCCCTAAATATTCCCATTCATGCCAACCGGACTGGTGAAACTGTGCGCGTAGTCAAGGGAGAGAAAGAAAAAGGTGAAGATAATAAACTCCCCACTCTTAACTCCCTACTCTCCACTCCCAATTCCCCATTGTTATTGCGGCAAATCACCCAACGGGTAGAAGTGGGACGGCAAGTATTAGGATATCTGCGTGTTAGTCACCCCTGGTTTGAAGTCACTAAACCCAGTCGCCAGTTAATTTTTGATTTGGCGCTAGGTATTGGGTTAATGGTGGTTTCCGTAGGTGCAAGTGGCTGGTTTCTTTCAGGGAAAGCGATGGAACCTGTAGGTGAATCTTACCAACGCCTCAAACAATTTACTGCTGATGCTTCACATGAACTTAGAAGTCCCATTACTTTGATTCAAACAAATGTGCAAGTTGCCCTTGCTGATTTAGATTTAGCAGAGGTAGAAGGGACAACTTCTTTGCAGTATCGGCAACAGTTAAAGGTTGTGGAACGGTTAACGCAGCGTTTGGGTAAGTTAGTCAATGACTTACTCTTCCTCGCACGGCAAGATAGTGGTATTAGCAAAGATACTTTTTCACCTTGTCCGCTAGATGCTTTGCTGATGGAGGTGGTTGAAGAACAACAATTGTTAGTCCCTGAAAAAGAAATTGACCTTTCTCTAGAATTAGTTGATCCTCCCGCTTCGGAAATTAGCCCGGAATTACTAGAAAATTGGTTTACCTTTGTGGGTAATTGGGATCAACTGGTGCGGCTGTTCACAAACTTAATTGCTAACGCCTTGCATTACACTCCAGCAGGTGGACGGGTGAAAGTGGAATTGGCGCGGATGGAGGGAATAAATCGCGTTTCTGGATTACGTTATACTACTGCTCAGTTGCAAGTTAAAGTCAAGGATACCGGAGTTGGAATTCCAGCGGAAGCACTACCACGCTTGTTTGACCGCTTTTATCGGGTAGATCCGGCACGGACTCATAGGACTGGGAATACAGCTACAGCCAGCGCTACTGGTTCAGGATTGGGATTAGCGATCGCTCAAGCTATTGTCGAACATCATCAGGGTCATATTCAAGTTGAAAGTACCCAAGGCATTGGCACTACCTTTACTATCACTTTACCAATAACTCTTGAGTCTTAATTTGGTAAAAAATTTCTGTTTCCTGTGATAGATGTAGAAAAGTAAAGAAATTTACTACTGTACATAACAACAGTTGCAATATTTAGCCATTTATTTAATTGCTACAGTTTGATATTTCTACTCCTCATTCTTTGCTGGGGTAGTTATATATGCTGCTATTTTATTTTGGCAAATATGCATCTATGAATAATACTTTGGGGGTTTAAATGGCAACATCTTCCAGCGATATAAAAGAGAAAGATATACCATTTTTGGAAAAAGTCAAGGATCAAAGTGGTTTGCCAGACATTTACGATGCTAGAGACATCACCGAAGTAGTATTTCGGGTGATGCGCGATCTGATGACTACAGAAGCAGCTGATCGAGTTGAAGATGAACTACAAAAACCGGCCGAAATAACCGATGAC
Source organism: Nostoc sp. (assembly GCA_041743605.1). Classification (GTDB taxonomy): domain Bacteria; phylum Cyanobacteriota; class Cyanobacteriia; order Cyanobacteriales; family Nostocaceae; genus Nostoc. Next base: position 3,867 of record JBGTMK010000281.1, on the reverse strand, counting down.
AAATCGCTGCAAATGGATATTGCAGACCTGTGGCACGATACAAATCCAATTGTCGGATTTTTAAGTCGGGTGCGTCCACCTTGGCAAGGCCCTGGCATCTTTAAAATTAATAGCGATCGCTTCTTATTTCGGGTAGCAAATGAAGGTGGAATGCCACCAAATGTAGAACGCGAACAGGTAGTTAAAGCTGTGTTTTCTGCTACTAAAGACGAATTATCACCAGAACGAATTCAGGAAATAGCTAGTTGGCTACCTGATCAAGTCCGTCAGCTTTGGGAAGAAGCTTAAATAATTCGTAATTCGTAATGACGCTCCTGCGTCGCTAACGCTACGCTAACGTAATTCGTAATTAAGTTTTGTGGCGGGAATTTAGACCCACGGTAGTCGGTTAAATCTGTTAAACTATTCCACCCAAGATTCTTGGGTAATGAGTTATGAATTATTTTAAATTTATAACTCATTAATTTTTTGGTTATAGCGGTTCTCGTTTGTATGCAATACATTTTGACCTTCTCTCCAACGCTATAAGAAAAGGATCTGGGGGTTAGGTCTGTATTCTATGCAATTGTGAACCGCTATATTTTTGAGATTTATCACTAATGATTTAGCTTTTCAACACTTGGGAATAAAATAGTTATGTCTAATTTTAGATTATTTTCTAGTCTCTGGTTAGATACGAAAAAGAAAGTTAGTTGGTAGTATTGTATGTGTGCATCGAAAGTTTAAACCATATTGAATGTACTGTTTTAAATTTTTAAATAAAGAAAATTTAACTTTTTCTAGGAGTCAATAATGAATATGCAATTTCAAAATTTTCGCAAGTCGGCTGAGTTATTTGGCGTTATTTGTGGAGGATTACTGATTAGTCTGCCAGCAATTCCTCAAGCAATAGCACAAGAATCTACTCCCAAAGTTAACCCTTGTCCTAGAATTTTCTACGAAGAACCACACAACACTCGCGTTGTCGTGCCACAAGGTTGTCCTCCCAATGCGCTAACACAACAACTAGCTGCTCAAGGGCTTCTTCCCGTCCCTGCTACCCCATCACAAGATCAAACAAGATTGGGTGTCGGTGGTGAAGTTCCAGAAACAGGTGTTATGTTACCAGGTCAAGCCCCCGGAGTTCAAACTCAACAACCCTCAACAGGGGCGGTTCCCAATGACCAACCAGCAGCGCAGCAACCACGGCAAGCCCCTAGTGCGATCGTCGCACTAGCAAATGGTACAGTTAATATCAGGTTGGTAAATGATACTGCTGCTAATGTAACTTTCCAAGTGATTGGCGATACAGCACCGCGATCGCTACAAGGTCGTTCAGATGTAACATTGCAAGGTCTAAGCGCACCAGTTACAGTGACATTTGAACGGGAAGATGGCGGACAGTTGATAGTTACTCCCCAAGCTTCCTCAGAGCCAGGAAGCTTAGAAGTTAAATTTAACGAAGCTACCAGTGCAGCACAGGGAAGAAGTGCTATGAGAATTGAAGCCAACGGTTCAGTGTACTTGAATTAATCAAAATAGTAGGGGGAATTCATGAATTCCCCCTACTTCCGTTGAAGCATTTTAGTTAGCTGATCTAGCAATTGCACTTCTTGTTTGCTATCTTCCAATGTCCGCGCCAGTATAATTGCCCTTTCGTAAAAATTGCGGGCAGTTACAAAATTACCTTGTTGTTTATATAACTGAGCGTAAGATTCAAAAGATTTTAATTCTTCTCGTAAATTTTGCAATTCTTTAGCGAGTGCTAAACGTTGCTCTAGTAAGTCAAAGGCGCGTTCATAGCGTCCGACAGCAGTGTGAGACTTAACTAAACCATCAATTGCTCGTAATTCATTGGTGCGATCGCGGTTAGTTTTAGCTATCCGCATTGCTGCCCCATAAGTGGCAATGGTATCCTGATAATTTCCAGATGCTAGGTAGGCTTCTCCTAAATTATTCAAGGTATTTGCTTCACCGATGGCATTCCCAGTCTGACGGCGGAAAATTAAAGCATTTTCGTACAGTTTAATCGCCTTGTTGTAATCCCCCAACCTAGCATTTACCAAACCCAAATTGCTCAAAGATAGTCCCTCACCTTCAATATTTTTGAGATTGCGAGCAATTACGAGTGCGTCTTCTACAGTTTTACCAGCAGCAGCAAATTCTCCTTGTTGCAGCAGAAATGTACTGATATTATTTAGCAAAAAAATCTGACTTTGGAAGTCTTTAGTATCACGAGCGATCGCTAATCCTCGTCTTAAAGCATCTTCTGCTTCTTTTAAACTACCTAGCTGGACATAAGCTTTAGCAAGCAAATTGTAAGTCAGACCTTGTGCTTTCAGGTCGCCAATTGAATGATATAGTTCTAGTGCCCGCAAGGAAGACGCAATTGTTTTATCCGCATATCCTGAAGCATATTGTTGTTCACCGATACGCAGCAAACCATCTGCTTCATTTCGTGATTGTCGTCCAACGGAACTATTTAAAGGGCGGTGGAGTTGTTGCGTAATATCAACCGCACCCGCCGCGATCGGACTCAATAAAAAAGTAAACAGCAAAAAGCTGTGTAAAAGTACCTGGGGACGAGAAATCGCACCTACACAAATTAAGCCTACCTTTTGCCTGGGAAATACAAGCCGTTGTTTCATAAAAATTACCCGTAAAGTTGCGGGTTTAAGTAGAAGGTCTAAGAAGAAGTTTTAAGTTTTAAATTGAAGACAAGCAATATACGCATTTACACTTAAGTTCCTATTGATCGAAATCTTCCCCAAAGTATATAGAGCGGATATCTGCGGGTAACTTGTCCTCTAGCATACGATAGCCTTCCTGGAGAAAATTGGCTACTTCATTAGGAGCGATCGCTTCTCCTTCGGCTTGTAAATAAGCAGCAATTCTAGTTTCGCTCCAGTGGAAAGTTTGAGACATTAACACGATTAATCGCAAAACTGGTGGTAGTTGGTCTAACGCCTGTTGTACATAGCACCATAGTGGTGGCGAAGTCGCTTGAAGAGAATAATGAATTGCTTCTGTGGGTGGGAGTTTTATCTCGTTAATACAGAAAGCTGTCATATTAATTAACCAATTTTGCATGGTTAAAGCTTCCCCGCCCGATTCAGACTCGGTTAAATTTAGTCCACCGAGTTCATAGTAGATATGCCGCCACGTGAGGGCAAACAGATAATCTGCCTGTACAGGCGATCGCGCCGAATGCCGAATTAAGGTATAAACTATAGGGCTATAGCGGCAAAAAATCACCGTAAAATACTTTCCGGCATCTGGATAGCGCTGAAACAGAGTCAGTAATTCATGGTCACTGTGATGGAACAGCGATTTCACCAGCGGGTGATTAGCTTCCGTAAAATGAGGAATTTGCATAAGCCTTGCGATTGATAGTTGTTAAAATAGTTTTGGGAATTGCACTCCCCTGGTTAATCGCATAATATCTTGGTGTTGCTCAGTTTGTAGATGAGACTCAGACTACTTGAGTATTGATAAACTAGAAACAAGGACTTAATTTTAGTCTTAATCGACAATCATAAAATCAACTCCCTTATAGAATCCTTATTTGTTCATGGTTATAGCAGTTAGTGTGGTATCGTTCCTAGTCAGTCCCCTTACATTAGGCTCCTTTCTGCCTTCCCTGCCTTTAGATAGCCTATTCTCCACCCAAGGCATTATGGTGATGCTGCTAGCAGCTTACGCTGGTGCCATGTGGATGTTTCTCACCAGTGCCCCAAAAGTACACACTGTAATGGTGTCAGATTTGGAGATTGCTCGACAATTGTATGAAGGGCTGCTAGATTTGCCAGCAGCTGAGGTGCCATTGCACTACTACTACAACTACGAACAAACTATCGGTGCAACTGGCATTGATCCACTATATATGTC
>JBGTMK010000280.1:0-6203 GCA_041743605.1 Nostoc sp. | reverse complement strand
CAGTTTATCCCTAATCTTATTTTTCAGATGTGATGCCCTAGCTATAAGACTTTGTAGCGAAAAATGCCACTCTAGTTAAATTCCCGAAACATTTGCACAGGAGTCAGGAATCAAGAGTCAGAATTCAGTTGAGTATTCTGACTGAAAAAGCGGGTAGCTTCTCCGTAGGAAATCTACGTATTACTACGGGGAAGCTAGCTAGATCGTCTCGTAGAGAGCAGCTATATACAAACGACATTTTCAAAACTTCTGAATATCCATAAGATAAAGATAGATACAAAAAACTGCTTTTAGCCAACCCGCGATGCCTGAGTTAGGCGTAGCTGTGGTTTCATCCTCACACTTCCAGCGAGCAACAGCTATGAATTTCTCGTCAGCACGACAATATTTTTACCAGGAGATTCAGCAGTCTGACGAACAAATTGACCTAGCAAAAGCAGCTTTGTATATTGCACAAGAAGAATATCCCAACCTAGACCCAGAGGAATACCTCAATGCCCTTGATACAATGGCATGGGAGTTACAAGAACGCCTACCTGATTCACGATATCCTCTGCGGATAGTTCAAAGTATTAATCAGTATCTTTACGAAGATTTAAAGTTTTCTGGTAATAAAATTGACTATTACGACCCGCGCAACAGCTTTTTCAATGATGTAATTGACCGTCGATTGGGGATTCCCATTACCTTAGCGCTGGTTTACCTAGAGGTTGCTCGACGGATTGATTTTCCGATGGTGGGTGTGGGAATGCCAGGACATTTCCTAATTCGCCCAGATATTCCAGATATAGAGATTTTCGTCGATGCTTTCAATGGCGGTGAAATAATATTTGCCCAAGATTGCGAAGAACGGCTGTCTCAACTTTATCAGCAACCGGTGACGCTACAACCAGAATTTTTAGCCGTAGTCAGTAATCGGCAATTTTTGGTAAGGATGCTGACAAATTTAAAATTTATTTACCTCAAACAGCAAGAGTTAGAAAAAACGCTGGCAGCCGTTGAACGAATTTTATTGCTGTTTCCTGGTTTAACTTTAGAATTGCGCGATCGCGGCTTGATCTATTATCAACTCGGTTATTATCCCCAAGCCATAGACGACTTACAAAAATATTTAGTAAAAATTCCCGATGCCGAGGATGCATCTGTGATTCGGCGGCTACTTATCGAGTTGGGTAAAGATGGGTAGGGAGTAGGGGAGTAGGGAGTGGGGAGATGAGGGGGACAAGGAGAATAACAAATGACTAATGACTAATGACAAATGACTAATTATATTTTTCTGCGACTCCTTTGAGGCGGCGCAGCTGGGCTTGCATATCTGCTTTTGTCCAAGATGCGGCAAAGGTGTTAAAACCCCAACTCACCAAGGGGTTAGGAATATCGTACTCAAAGCGGTTGAGTAGGAGCGTTCCCTTTTCTATGGGTTGACATTCCCAGCGATCGCGCCCTTGAAAAAATCCCTGAAATTCCCAGACTACTAAACCTGGTTGTCGTTCCACAACTACGCTATTCAAGGTGGGTTTTAGTAGAGGAATTTGAATAATAAAACGACTTTCACTGCCGATATCCGTACTCCAAGCCTCGCCCACAGGTTCGCAACGCAGGACGGGGTTGAGCCAACGGTGCATGAGGGTTAAATCGCTAATACAGCGCTCCACCACCGTAGCTGTAGCATTAATTTGAATCGATTGTTCCAAAACTTGGGACATTCTAATTTCTTTATGCTGTTGCTGCTGCACTTAGGATAACCCAAAATCAACGGATCGCGCCCAGGATTCCTCAACGAAGAGGTAGGGGGAAGCAGGGTTAGGGGGTTAGGTCTTATAGTAGTTTGGAGTTTGGAGTAAAAGTTTGGAGTCTTACTCCCCTTCCCTTGTAGAGAAGGGGTTGGGAGTTAAGTCTGTATTCAACTCAAGTGAATCTAGCGGCTCACAAAAATTGTTCACGCCTTGTTTGAGGACATAAATCAAAACTGGCGTTGCCAAAATTTTCGGAAACGTCGGCATTGCTTTTAGACGTTCCATCATCTTTTGAAGTGAAGTATTCAGCAAATCTTCCCGATATTCTTGTTCGCAAATTACCGCCCGCCATTTTCTAGCCAAAGCATCTAACCACTCGGCATTTGCTCTTTCTGGTTGTTGTCCTGCTCGGATAGCTAACGTCATCGCCGCATCTTCTAAATCTCCATCACAGTCTTCAATCAAATCCAGCGCTTCCATATCACTGAGATCATCTGCCAATTGAGAGCGAAACTGTGCAATTTCTTGAGATGTTACTTTAGTCATGAGTCTTTGACAAGGCGAGCTATGCCTACGGCGGTAAACTACGGACACTCAGTTATGCTACATCATTTCATAAAAATGCTGTGAAAAATACGTTTTTTACTAAAAAGCCTCATTCTTCAATGTAATGATTGAAAATGAGGCTTTTAGAATTTTAATTGAGAAATGAGTCAGCCGTACTAACGTAATGCTCTCAGGGTAACAGACCGTTGCAGTTGAGCTAAAGCGCGGTTGTAATCCAAAATTGCTGTGACTCGATTACCTTCAGCTCTTGTGAGGTCGTTTTCAGAGTTAATCACATCAGTTTGAGTACCTACACCAGCTTGGAATCGCAAACGCGCTAAACGTAGAGCTTCCCTAGCTTGTTCTAAAGCGGTATTAGCGGTTTGAACATTCTCCAAACTAGATTGCTGGGTAGAATAGGCTTGTTCTACCTGAAAGCGAATTTGGTTGCGCTGTTCAGCAAATTGAGTTTCTGCGATCGCAATATTAACTTTCTGTTGAGATGCTCTTGCTCTTGCGGCTCCTCCATCATACAAATTTAGGGTTGCCCTAACACCAAGGGAATAACCATCAGTAATGCTGACACCATCATCGAACTGATCTAGTAGGTTGTAACTTGCTACCAAACTAACTTGAGGGCCTAGCTCTCCAAGGGCCTGCCTCCGCTGTTGCTCACTAATATTGCGTTGTGCCAACTGCTGTTGTAACTCAGGACGATTTTGAAAAGCTAGCACAATACTTTGTTCTAGTGTTGGGTTCCAAAGACCAGCCAATTGTACAGGGTCAGCAGCACTAATATTTACAGCTTGCGCTAAACTCAACCGAGTTGCTAAACGACGACGGGCAATTTGCTGCTGGGATCTAGCATTAGTCAAATCTTGTTGGGCATTTGCCAAATTTACCTGCGATCGCAACACATCGAACCGTGTACCAACCCCAGCTCGCTCTAAAGCTTCGGCATCACGCAAACTCGCCTCGGAGTTCTGCACAGCTGACTGGGCAATACGTACTTGTTCATCTGTTTGTTGCAAATTGTAATATTCAGTAGCAACATTCAGGCGAATTTCCTCAGACTGGGTTTCTACAGCCAACTCATTGAAACGTACCTGTTCTTCAGCCGCTCTGATATTAGCTTGCACTCTTCCAGAAGTGTAGATGTTATATGAAAGTTGTGCTTGGCCAGAAAAAGATGTTCCAGCTTCATCTGGGGATGCTATACCCGTCTGTTGTTCTTGTAGTTCCGATGAGAGCTGACTACCAGCAGACTGACTGCGAGTAATATCCGTACTAACATCAAGAGTTGGCAATAAAGCCGCTTGCGCCTCCCGTAGAACGGCTCGATTGCGTTCTAGTTCCAATAGAGACACCTGTAAATCCCGATTGTTACGCCTTGCTAGCTCTAGAGCCTGTGCCAAAGTAATCGCCTGATTTTCCTCAAGTCTTACTTCTTCCGCTTTGGTCGGAAATTGTAGAGGATTTGAACTAGGAATCAGGTTCTCTGGAATTTGTACCGAACCTGACGGCGCAGGAATTACAGTTCTCGGCACAGAGGGAGGTTGTACCGAATCCTCTGGTGCCGGAATTACGGTTTCCGGCACAGTGGGAGTTGGCGGCGAATCTGTCGGAATTGGGGTATTACTTTGGGCTACGCGACCAATCGCATTTTGTTGTAAGCAGGTGTTTGAGGCAAGTAGCAAAGCAGATGAGGAATCCGTTTTGCTTTTCCCCAATTCCTGCGGACATCTTTGCGCTGACAACAGTTTTGCTGATCCTACACCTACAGATGAAGTTTGTAAAAATGTCTGTAATTCAGTAACAGTATTTACCTTTTGAGCCACTAGCTGCCGTGTAGAAGATAGGCGCAAAGTTTCTTTTTGGACAGAAGGGGGTTTTGAAGTGTAGTTGGGAACTACTATCCTCTTGAGTTTCTGTCCAAGTACACTAGAATTACTCTGTTTTTTGTTATTTTGAGCAGAAGGGCTGACATCTAGCTGTTGGGAAGAATTAGAGGTAGGTGTCAAACTAAAAAATCTACCCTCATCTTTCTTAAGTAATTGTTTTATTGGCACAACAGTATTTTCAGCCGTGAATACTGGAAAACTGTTATTACTTAAAGGCTTCACACTAAGTTTAGTAAAACCAAAAGCAGGTACTAGGGTTGGAACACTAACATTTGCACTGTTAGGCAGTTGCATTTTCACGGTGTCCACAACCGAGTTTTGACCATAAGTAGAAGTCAAAACACTAGGAGAAGACGCCAGTTGTAACCCAGTTAGTTTTGCAGTACCAGCCCAAGCAGGCTGAGTTGTTAATACTGCTGCCGTTACACCAGGTAAGAAGCTATAAAAAAATAATTGCTGTCCTTTCACCGCATCCCTCACACGAAAATCAATCTAGCGGCAGAAAACCTTTCTTCACCACAGAATATAGCACGATACTAAACTTAGGAAAGAATATACTACGATACTAAATTTAGGGTTCGGAACTCTGTTTGTCTTCAAAACGTCTAACAATGCGAGAAAGTTCCGCCTTTTCATCGATACTAACGCGAGTAGGAGCACCGCTGATAATCCGTTCGTAGTTTCTGAAGGAATCTTTAATATCGGGCCCGTCAGCAGTGATATTATACTCTCGAATCCCCTTATCATGCCAAGACCCGCGCATTTTAAATACGTTAATTGCCCGCGACATTTCTCCACGAATTTCTACGTATTGTAACATCAGAATTGTATCGGTAATCGTGGAAATATGAGAGTCAGTAATTGAATGCGCTCCCAGAAATTGGTCGGTTGTGTTAGTAAAGAAACCAGTAATTTCTTCTTGTTTAGCATAACCTGTTACACCAATTACAAACTGCCGAAATGCATTATTGCTTACTCCCCTAGCTAGTGCTGAAAGGGAATCAATGGCGATGCGAGCTGGTTTGAAGATAGCAATTTCTGATTTAATAATTTGTAAGTGGTCTTCTAAACCAGTTGATTCGGGATAGGTACAGATTATTTTTAGTAAACCTTGATCCTCTAATTCTTCAAAATCAATTCCCCAAGAAGAAGCGTTACGAGATAGTTGGGCGCGTGATTCTTCATAAGCAAATAATATTGCCTGTTCTCCATTAAGGCAGCCATCTTGAATAAACTTGCTGACTAACAAGGTTTTGCCAGTACCTGTAGCTCCTGTTGCTAAAATAATTGAATCTTTAAAGAAACCACCACCGCACATTTCATCTAAAGTTTTGACACCAGAAGATACTCTAACATTAGAAGATCGTTGAGTTAAGCGCATTGCTCCCAGTGGGAAAATGTTAACTCCTTCATTCGTAATTGTGAAAGGATATTCGCCTTTCATGTGAGTTGTGCCACGCAATTTGAGAATTTCAATTGTCCGACGGCGGCGTTCTCCTTCTAAAACGTTGCGAACAATTACTACATTATCGGAAACAAATTCTTCTACTCCAAAAGAGGCAACTGGCCCATATTCTTCACTGCGTTCAGTGGTAATTACAGTAGTTACGCTCAGTAGTTTAAGACGTGCTACCAGACGAAAAATCTCGCGCCGCACTACTCCCATTGCTTCATACTGCTGAAATACTGCTGTTATTGAGTCTATTGAAACTCGTTTAGCTTTGTATTTGCGGATGGCATATTGCAGGCGTTCAATGAGTGCAGAAAGGTCAAAGTTTCCAACTATATCTTGACCTTCTGGATCGGGAGATGCGTCAAGAATAAATAACTTACCTTCTTCGATTAGCCGTGGTAAGTTCCAACCAAAAACATGAGCATTTTTAATGATATCACTGGGTGATTCTTCAAAGGTAACAAATACTCCGGCTTCGTCAAAGTAGGTGATACCGTTATAGAGAAACTGAAGCGAGAATAAAGTTTTGCCTGTGCCGGATGTGCCACTAATCAAGGTAGTTCTACC
>JBGTMK010000279.1:0-2755 GCA_041743605.1 Nostoc sp. | reverse complement strand
TAATATATTTACCGAGCGCGCCGGCTACAAACCCTTGTTCATGCGCATATAGTTTGGTATAACCTGCCGAGCGCGCAAAGGCTTCAAGTTGTTCGTGAAGAAGTTTGGCAATTGAAGTGTGAATGTAGTTCGGATCTATGAAATAACGCCATACTGCGCCAACTTTCTCGTTAGAGTATCTCTCTTCCAACCACTTATGTTTGTACTCGAGTGGGCGAATGGCAACACTGCCAACTACAACTCCATTTATGTATGCGACAAACAAATTCGCGTTTTCTGAACCATAGGTTTTTTCAGCAGTATCAATGTCATGATGCCACAATGGATTGTAGCGGAAATTGTATTGGTCAGAAATGTAGTTGAAAGCAAAGGGTCGGAAATCTGCAAACGATTGCGGCTCAGCTTTATCTTTAATAATAATATCAACGCTTTCGGTAATAGGTTTTTCTGCGATAATCACAGAGTTAACAACTTCATTTTTTGGCATGAGGACCGCATGAATACTGAAATTCTTAATTGAGTTTTCATCTAGGTAAGGATACAACAGTTTTCTGTTACCATGGGCGGTGCGAATTATCACCAAAGCTCCAGGGTGTAATGATGTATGAAGTTGTTCTAAGACTTTTAACTTCTCGTCTTGATCCATACCAACTAAAGCAGCTACAAAAACCACATCGTAGTCAACCGCCGATAAAGCGCTGTTGGCATCAGATTGTGTGAAAGTAATCAGACTTTCAAGGCCAAGCACCTTGATAAGCTTTGTGCTTAATTCTATAGCTTGAGCATCTTTATCAACGCACACTACTTCAGTGCCGTAGCGTTTTGCTAAAATAATCGCGGCTAAAGGTAGGGGACCAGAACCTATGAACATAGCTTTTCTAATCGGCCGCTCACCTAATACTCTAAGAGACTGATACTCTAATTGCGTCAGCAATTCATAGTTATGAAAGTATGGATAATCTTCCAAGCGAATAGTTGGGAACGGGTCGGAAATGATTTGTTCTGCCCAGAATTTTTCTAATTGATATTCTCCTTCAGCAGTGATTTGGTGTAATTCTGGAAGGATTGATTCTATGTCTTCAGAGAATACCTGACCATCATTTTGCAAGGAGAGCTTTACTAATTCTGAGAACACACCATTCACCTCAGGGGATGGGGCTAAAGATGATTGCTTTTTAAGTGAATTGAAGATTTTTAGTACATTTTCGGTAAAATTCATGGGATTTACTGCCTAAACAGGAATATGTTAATGCGAATTATTTGCATTTATTATATTAGTTTATGAGCTCTCTGTCAAGTAGTTGCAAATTATTTGCAAGTAAGCTGTGTATAGTTTATAGGCTTTTAGGCCTGATTTGTTTCGCGAGAAGGCCATCTTGTTTATCAATAATAAAACCACCGGTTAAGGGTGGTCTTATTATTTTATTGAGAGTAGTGTTAATTTAGAAAATTCAACTTTCCTCTACTTTTCTGCTATTTAGGCATTAACACTGAATCTATTACGAAGGTTACACCATTCTTGGAAATTACATCTTTGGTTTCAACCATAGCCATTCCGTTTACTGTGATCTGACCATTTTGATTCCCAATCATAAGTTGTTGTCCTTGAACTGATGTTAATGTCATTCCATCTCTCAAGTCTTTGGCTTGGTAACGACCAGCCACAACGTGGTAAGTTAGAATGTTTGTTAACATAGATTTGTTTTCAGGCTTCAACAAAGTGTCTACTGTTCCAGCCGGAAGTTTTGCAAAAGCTTGGTTGGTTGGAGCAAAGACTGTGAAAGGACCAGGTCCCTTTAATGTTTCAACTAAACCAGCAGCTTTTACTGCAGCCACTAAAGTGGTTACATTGCTCGCATTAACTGCGTTATCAACGATATCTAGAGTTGGAGTCATTAAAGCACCACCAACCATAACACCTTCTTGAGGCATCAATACAGAATCAATCACGTGGGTGATTCCGTTAGATGAAATAACGTCTGCTGTCTCGATCATCGCAGAACCGTTGATGCTAACTCTGTCACCGTTCTTGGTAACTCTTAGCATCTGACCTTCCACTGTAGTTAGCATCTGACCATCTCTCAAGTCTTTTGCTAAGTAACGACCAGACACAACGTGGTAGGTAAGTACCTTTGTAAGCATGTCTTTGTTCTCAGGCATGAGTAGGGTATCTACTGTACCAGCCGGAAGTTTATCAAAAGCTTGGTTGGTTGGAGCGAAGACTGTGAAAGGACCAGGTCCTTTTAGTGTCTCAACTAAACCAGCAGCTTTTACTGCAGCCACTAAAGTGGTTACATTGTTGGCATTTGAAGCATTGTCAACGATATCTTTAGATGGGACCATCATAGCTCCGCCTACTTCAACGCCGGCGATCTCCATCATAGATTCATTAGCTTGATCTGACTTGCCGCAACCTGCAGCTAAGAGAGAAAGTGCTAATACGGGGACAAGAATAAATCTTGCTTTCATATTTGTTTTCCTTTTACTAATTAATAATCTGTAAGTAATATACTTAAGTAACTTAAGTATATTATACTCTTATTATAGTGTCAAGGAATTATAACTGCCTTATTTGTTTGCCTTTTCAGAGAAATCAACAATTTGTTTAAGAACTTTAAAATAGGCCATAGCTTCTGCACTGGTAATGCCTGCAGAAACTTTTTCCATCTCGTTGACAAGCACTTGTTCGGTTTTGTTTACGAAGAGTTTGCCGGCTTTGCTTAAATGTACAATCTTGGCTCTTTTGTCAGTAGGG
>JBGTMK010000278.1:0-3348 GCA_041743605.1 Nostoc sp. | reverse complement strand
GTATCACCTTGAGAAATCAGCGGTTGTAATAAGAGTACAGCCGGAACATTAGAAATCAAGTTAGATAAAACGACAGTTACACCCAGTAAACTCGCAGCAGAGTTTACTGTATGAGTCAATGGCTGGAGCAAATTTAACTTTTGTGTGACTCGCGTCAGGATAAACAATCCAGAAAACATTACCAGCAGGTTCCAATCCACCTTTTGCAAAATCCGCTGGGGTTTAACTCGCCGAGTAATTAGCAACAAGCTAGCAGCAACTAAAGCAGACTGCGCTAAGGGTAAGCCGACAGTAAAGGCAATTAGCAGCCCAGTTGTGATGACTAATGTTTTATTAAATAAGGGTTTATAAATCCGTTGGTTGGTGGTGGGTAATATTTGGCAAGGTTTGACTGAGCGGACATCTGGGTAAAGTAGCCACAGTAATATCACCTGAATTACCAAGCCAGCAAGAGCAACTGGCGCTAATACACGCAGAAATTCTAGATAGGAGATCCCTGAAAAGGAGCCAATCAGGATATTTTGAGGATTACCGCTCAAAGTTGCTACCGATCCGATATTAGTTGCACCTGCGATCGCTAGTAAATAAGGTATCGGATTTAAACCCAAAGCTTGAGTCAAACTCAAGGTTAATGGTGTAAAAACTAGCGCCAGAGTGTCATTGAGAAAAAAGGCCGAAAGAATACCACTACCAAAAGTTAAAGCCATCAACAAACCCAGAGGACTACGAGTGATACTCAATATCACTGATAGCGATCGCCTAAAAAACCCTGCATAAGATAGATTGGCGTTAACTACCATCATGCTCAAGAGAAACACGATGGTATTGGCATCAATAGCCTGCCATGCCTCCTGTAAATTCAGAACACCTAAAGCAATTAAAAAGGCAGAACCGACCAAAGCAATGGTGGCGCGGTTCATCCGTAAACCAGGAATGTAGCCCAATGCTAACCCAAAATAAGTTAGCCCCAAGACGCTGTAGATTGCAAATTGGAGAAAAATCACTTTTTTTACCGAGACTTTGCAACGAACGATGTTTCATAAATATCCGCTCTGCATCTACTGAGAAAACCAATCTGTCTGGCTTTCAGCCGCAGTCGCATCTACAGATTTCTCTCTATTCAGCCAGCAATAAACAGTATGCACTTACGTGAGAAAGTGGGAACACGGAGGGCAAAAAAGCCTTCTAGGGTATTATCGATGTTTATACTTAGAAAAAATTCTTTTATAAATAGCTTATATTAAGGATTGTAAATGTTACACTAAAACCTATCCAATGATGGATGTCTTTATTAAAATTTAAACTGTGTCAAGTTATGAACAAGATCGTAATATTACACTACCGATCCCCAGAAAATTGCGATTAACTTGACGTAGTAATAAATTAGGTTCTGACTTAAGTGGCTAATCAGGTATTACATTATATCGCAGTCAGAACGCGATTTTTCCGGGAAAGTTCGTTGCCACGTTGTATATATTCATCAAAAAGGTGAATAGCCTCAATAATACAGAGGGTTAATCATGAAGGTATTCGACAATACCACAAAAAGAATTTTTCTGGCTAGCTGGGTATCAATCAATCAAGCAGAGACTAGTGATCATAAAGGAACCCAGCTAAACCGTTCTATTTCCAAGCCTCACTGGGATATTCTCCAACCCTTACGGCAGCGTGTAGAAAACATTCAAGTCCGCGATCGCCAACTAGCTCACCGCTTGTGCAAACTGATTCCATCTCAGTGCCCCTTTGAGCGCGATGTCAAAGTATTTGGGAAAACCCTGTTTCACATTCCGCCCATGTGCAAGCTCAATCCCTTATATGACGAAGTGGTTGGTTTACGTTTCCGAGCGCTGTGCTATCTAGCCGATGAATGCGGCGAAGATGTATCGCAGTACTGTTGAGTGTTGAGTGTTGAGTCAAGAGTGAGTAGTTAGGAGTAATAGGTCGGGGATCAACAATATAACTCCTAATTCCTAACTCCTAACCATTTTTTTACTATTTTTTTACTATTTCTTTTGCCATTTTTGAATGGCATCCTGAGCATCTTCATAAGCAGCTGTCTCTTCTGGCACTAAGGTAGCAGTCTCAATTGCAGCCTTAAGTTCTCCTTGGGCGGCGCGACGCTTGGCCATATCTAAAATTTTCTCACTCCAGCTATTGATCGATTTTTGGGCGGCATCAAAGCCCGGTTGACCTGCTGGTACTTTCTTAGCAACTTCGATCGCCCGGTTGTAAGTAGATGCCTGTCCAGATTTAATCAAGGCATTAGCTGCATCTAAAAGAGTTTTGTTACTGACATACTGCTTGCCCTCTAACCGCCACAGGTTTATTGCTGCTTGTGCTTTGGCGTAGGGGGCTTCGTCTTTGGTGATTAATCGAGCGGCTGCAATAGCGCTGGCATACTGTCTTTGTTTAGCACGACCCTCTGCTAAATCTAAAATCATCTGGCTCCAAATCTTAATATTCTCCTGAGCTTGTTCGTACAGTGGTTCACCGGGTTTTATTTTCCGGGCTGTAGCGATCGCCATGCTCAAATCACTAGCCTGAGTTTGTCTGAGTGACATTTTCGCCAGGTCTAATACTGCTTGATTCCGCTTTTTGGACTGGGAACTAGAGGCTATTTGGGCGCTAGATTGATTGTTGAGTCTAACTGCTGGAGTGCTATCACTTGGTAAATTCTCGATAACCTGAGAGTTACTAGCAGTAGCATTGGGTGATGTGCTTGATATTTGCTTAATTCTAAAAGTTTCTTGATTACGCAAAAAAACTACGGCAATTAAACCTGCTACCAGCAAGCTGCCTCCGCCCCACAGGATAAACTGTTTCCAAAAAGGGATGCTTGGCTGATTCGATGGTAATCGAGAGACGTAACCTTTAGAGGAATTGGGAATAAATCTTCCTCTCGGATTCGCTTCTAAAGAAGTTTCCGGCATTGGCTGCGAAACTAAGCCGCTAGCTGACCCTTGAACTTGTTTACCCTTGGACTTCTCAACGTTCTGAGCCTTTGAGGAATTCACAGTAGCTTCTCCCCATCTACCCCGTTCTGCTGAAGTTTTAGGGTAATCGTCGAGAGGAGGAGCCGCACGAGCGATCGCAAAAGATTCTTCAGGATAAATCACCGCTTCTGGTTGAAAGTGACTTTCCATTGCCAATTGTGGCAAAATTACTTGCTGCCTTGATGGAATGATCGTGGCAGGATTTTGGACAGGACGCCAATGGTGGTGACATAGTTTTGGCATGAGCAAGCTTAGGTAGCTTTCTAAATCTGCCAAGTTGCTGCCATTACCAGAACGCAAAGCTTCTAACAAAGCTGCTGTAAAGAATCCGTGACCTAGTTCGCTACTCTCATGG
>JBGTMK010000277.1:0-9710 GCA_041743605.1 Nostoc sp. | reverse complement strand
TTCATCCACCAGATGAGCGAAATATCCCTGATGGGTTATGGATGCAAGTAGACCATCTATTGATTTTTGACCAAGTAAAGCGGAAAATTTGGGCGATCGCTTATGCTGATTTACGTGATCCGAAAGTAGATTTGAAAGCAGCATATCAACAAGCTAGCGATCGCGTCACCCAAATGCTCGAAAAGCTATCTCTACCCCTATCGCTGGAAAAAACTCGATTGGAATGGAATCCGCCAGGGAGCAGAGGAGCAGAGGAGCAGGGGAGCAGAGAAACAGAGGAATATAAGAGTAATTTTACCCGCCCTGATTTTTGTGCCAGTGTCGAAAAGGCGAAAGATTACATTAAAGCAGGTGATATTTTTCAAGTAGTAATTTCTCAGCGACTATCAACAACATATACAGGCGACCCATTTGCCCTTTACCGCTCCCTACGTCAGATAAATCCTTCGCCTTACATGGCTTACTTTAACTTCCAAGATTGGCAAATTATCGGTTCCAGTCCCGAAGTGATGGTGAAAGCCGAAACCGATGCAGATGGTGGAGTGATAGCAACGGTACGGCCAATTGCTGGGACACGTCCACGTGGTAAAACTACCCAGGAAGATGCAGCTTATGCTCAAGATTTACTCCAAGACCCCAAGGAAATAGCCGAACACGTAATGCTTGTGGATTTAGGGCGGAATGATTTGGGGCGTGTTTGTCAAAGTGGTAGCGTCAAAGTTGATGAGTTAATGGTAGTTGAGCGCTACTCCCATGTGATGCACATTGTCAGCAATGTTGTGGGTAAATTAGCGCTTGGTAAAAC
The DNA here is from genome assembly GCA_041743605.1 of Nostoc sp. Classification (GTDB taxonomy): domain Bacteria; phylum Cyanobacteriota; class Cyanobacteriia; order Cyanobacteriales; family Nostocaceae; genus Nostoc. The sequence goes on along the minus strand of JBGTMK010000277.1, from coordinate 8,905 downwards.
AGCATGGGATTTACTGAAAGCTTCTTTCCCAGCCGGCACAGTAAGCGGCGCACCCAAAATTAGGGCAATGGAGATTATCCACGAATTAGAGTCTAGTCGTCGGGGTGTTTATTCCGGTGTGTATGGATATTACGATTTTGAAGGACAATTAAATACTGCGATCGCAATTCGCACCATGGTAGTGCATGATAATACGGTGAGCGTACAAGCCGGCGCAGGTTTGGTGGCTGATTCTGAGCCAGAGAAAGAATACGAAGAGACGCTGAATAAAGCTAGAGGTCTATTAGAGGCGATTCGTTGTTTGCGTTGAATTGGGGACTGGGGACTGGTAAATTTGTTCCGAATTGCACTTAATAAGTATTCTACTGAATTACGCAAAGAGTTTAAGTTTGTTGCTGATCTAAATTCAATATCCCTTTTATAGTTACTTTCGTGTGAAATTAATTGCACACTGGTTTTTGTTAGATAATTGTAAAACTGGACTTGATATAAGTACAGTAATAGTTCGATCTGCTGTATGAGAATCCAGACCAGATTTTAAAAGTTGATATATTAATATCCTTCTATTTTGAATTACATAGGTTTTGCTCTGAACTGCAAGATGTTTGGAAACAATTTGTGCTACTTCTAAACCCACGTATCCGCAATACCGTGACAAATTGGGAAGCTTTATAAATCCAATCAACATCAAACTTTTTCCAAAGCTAAACGGAGTTTTTTAGACCTATTGAAAACTGAAAAGAAGTCCTGGTATCTAAATCCAAGACCTCTATTGAAGTTACAACACACTAGACATAAACAAACTTGTTCATCCTAATTGACTGAAGTAAATCGCCCAAAGAATTCCAGTTGCTCCAATGGCAATTAAAAGGTTAGTGAAAAATCTGCCAAATTCAACTTCTTGTCCCAGTCCCTTATCGTCTTGACCAGCGGTGAAAAATAATGACCAGGCTTGATTTGCATTGATTCTCTCAAAGTTGTTGAAATCAGGTCTAAAAACGACTGTTCCAATTAAGTCTTTTTTGGGGTAATCAAAATCAGTTTTCATAAGTTTGCCTCTAAATTGTTTTATTTGTCAAGTGAAGAAAATTCGTAAATCTCAAAGTCTAAAAGCTAGTTAGCCATCCAATCAAACCGTGTCCGGTGAGAATTTCCAAAGTTATGAGTGAAACAAAACCAATCATTGCCAAACGACCATTGAGTTTTTCGGCATATTCGGTAAAACCTATCCGTGGGGTTTCATCAACGTAAACCTTGGGTTCAATAGCAAATCTGTTCAGTTGACCACGTTCGTTAATGGTGAAGCCTCTACTTGTCATCTTTCACTCCTTGCTTTTTGTTCCTTTGTAAATGAATACTAACTATTGTAAATATTTTTTGCAAGTACTTGACATAAGAGTGTAAGTAGTAAAAACCGTACCAAGTAAGTAGTAGTCTGTCAATAAATTCCGTGTAGAGACGGCGATTTATCGCGTCTCTCTAACCGTCAAAATGAATTTGACATAGTACAACGCGGCGTAAATAAACCTACCATTTCAAACAGGCACAAGCCTTGATATATCAATCTTTTGACTTTTGAATGCGTGACTTCCGCCTTGCGGTACTAGTAGTGGTCTATCGCATTAGTTATGAGGGATGAATAAGTTCGTAGTCAGGACTTTAGTCCTGGATTTTTAAGCACTGAAGTGCTTACTACAAACTTATCTTTAAAGGACTTCCAAATAAAAAATATCCAATTAACTTTTGTGGGGTGGGCGACACGAGATCCCAGTTTATATGGCGGGCAAGATACCCACCCCACAATATTGGATAATTTATTTTTTGGAGTTCTCTAATGCGATAGACCAGTAGAGTATTTTGGATTGGTGCGAGAAGTAGGCGATGTTTACGATGGTCACTGAGTGGCTGGTGAGCGGAGTTGAACCATGTCTCTCGTAGAGAAGTGCGGGCTACGCCTACGCTCTTGAAAGTCAATACACACAAAGCTACCAATTACGTTTAATCTAACTTCAGGAAAACTTATCAATTGTATCAATAGAAATTATCAATATATAACTGAGGAACTATTGCTTATTTGTAACGAACTTGTTATGTTTCTTTACATATAGAGATAAAAACAACGCCAATGCGTTAAACCACTGTTGATAAAGGTGTTCTAAAAAACTACGCAGTTTAGCCTGTATGTGCTTTGCCGAGTATGCAAACTAAACGGCAAAGGAATCGTTTTGTCTTTGGTAGAGCCGTATCTCTACGTAAGTTTGTTCGGTAACATAACAGTTCGACAGTGCCTTTATTAACAGACAAACGCATTTTTCCTCAGTGTTTGTACATTTTTCACATTCGATAGAACTGTAATTTTCTTTTTGGAATTTCTGCTATGTCTTTTACCATTCAGTCGGCTCAAAGTATTTTTCCCGGCACCCTAGTTGCTGACGTTGTTCCAACCGTTGTTGAATCCTTCTCTAAGCTGAATGCTGAAGATCAACTAGCATTACTCTGGTTTGCCTATACCGAGATGGGTAGAAGTATTACAGTTGCGGCTCCTGGAGCAGCCAACATGATCCTCGCACAAGGCTTACTCGAACAAATTAAGCAGATGCCTTTTGAGGCTCAAACGCAAGTCATGTACGATTTGGCTAACCGTGCTGATACTCCCCTCTGCCGTTCCTATGCATCTTTCACCGTGAATATCAAGTTGGGCTTCTGGTATCAGTTAGGAGAATGGATGGCTCAGGGAATCGTTGCTCCTATCCCAGAAGGCTACAAACTTTCTCCCAAAGCTGCTGACGTGTTGCAAGCAATCCGCAATGCTGATTCTGGTCAACAAATCACAATCCTACGCAATACCGTAATTAGCATGGGATTCGACCCGAACGCTCCTGGCAGTTACAAAAAAGTTTCAGAACCTGTGGCTCCTCCCACTGCACCAGCGTTTCGGACTAAAGTCACCATCGAGGGCGTAGACAATCCGACGGTGTTGGGCTATATCAACAACATGAATGCCAATGACTTTGATGCTGCGGTTTCTCTGTTTACCTCTGAAGGTGCTTTGCAACCTCCCTTTGAAAGACCGATTGTTGGTCAAGAGGCAATTCGCGCTTATATGCGTGAAGAATGTCAAGGGCTGAAGATGATTCCAGAACGCGGTGTATCTGAGCCAGTGGAAGATGGTTATACCCAAATTAAAATTACGGGTAAAGTCCAAACTCCTTGGTTTGGTGCCAGTGTGGGGATGAATATTGCATGGCGGTTTTTGATAGATCCTCAAGGCAAAATCTTCTTTGTAGCGATTGACTTGCTTGCTTCTCCTAAAGAACTGCTCAACTTAGTACGTAAATAGAAGGCTATTACAGCAAGGCGGAATTCACGCATTCAAAATTAATACAGCGTATTACCAATTTAATGTGAAGTTGCACATATCTCGATCCCCCTAAATCCCCCTTAAAAAGGGGGACTTTGATAGATGTTTTTCCAGTTCCCCCCTTAAAAAGGGGGGCTAGGGGGGATCTAATTCTATGCAGCTTCATACAAAATTGGTATAAGCGTTTCATTGATTTTGAATGGGTGATTTATTTATGCCTTGCTGTACTGGTACAACGCGGCGTAAATAAATCTACCATTTGAAACAGGCACAAGCCATCAAACTGATGATGGGGACAGTTGATCTATTGGGTATATTTTCGGTAGGTTCACTGTAACTTTAGTTCCTTGCCCCACTTCACTAGACAAGGTAATATTGCCACCATGTAACTCGACACAACCTTTAGCGATCGCTAGCCCTAAGCCTGTACCAGGAATTGTGTCAACGTTACTTCCACGACTGAAGGATTGAAACAAATTTTCTTGATCTGCAATCGGGATACCAATTCCCTGATCTTTAATATAAAAAACGATTTCTGATTCTTTGCCAATCAGGTGGAATTCTACAGTACCTCCATCTGGAGAGTACTTAATGGCATTGGACATTAAGTTAATAAAAATTTGCTGCAAAAGTCCGCGATCGCCCCAAAATTCCTGATTTTTCCCAGTAATTTTAAAAATTAATTCGTGGCGATCGCCTACTGTTTCTCGCTCTTGTTCTATGAGGTCGGAGAAAAAATGTAGCAAATCGAGTGGGGTTGGTTTAAACTTGGGTTTTTCTAGTTCAAATTGGTTAACCAGAAGCATATTATCCACGAGTTTGGACATATACCTTGCTTTCTGTTCAATAATTCCCAAAAACTTTTGTTGTTTAGACTCATCTAGTTGCTGACTATGTTTTACCAAAGTTGATGCAGCAGCCAAAATAGAAGTTAGCGGCGTTCGATACTCATGGGAAACCGTTGCAATAATTTGGGATTTAAATACATTAAGTTGCTTTTCTTTAGCAAGGGCTGCTTGAGTTTGGGCTAACAATTCCGCCTGTTGAATAGCGATCGCTAGTTGCACTGATACTTCATTGAGCATTTGGGCATCATCAGTTTGCCAGTGTCGTTCCCCAGAATTATGGTGAGCAATCAATAAACCCCAAAGCTTGGGCGTTGGGTTCCCATTATTACTCAGATTAATTGGAACTACGAGATTTGCTTTAGTATTAAATTGCTCTTTTAGGCTGACACAATTACACAAGCCAAGTTCATAAATATAAGGGATTGGGGATTGGGAATTGAAAGGCAGAGGGGCAGAGGGGCAAAGGGGCAGAGGGGAAAGACCTACTGCAACTTCCCCCCTGCTCCTCTGCTCCCCTGCTCCCCTGCTCCCCTGCTCACCAGTCCCCACCCCAGACCGATCGCACAATTCGACAGTGCGGTATGATTCAACTGATGAAGCAACTATTTTACCGTCTGTATCTGGGGCGAACTGATAGACCATCACGCGATCGCACTTCAGAAGTTGCTGCACCTCGGCTACAGCCGTATTCAAAATTTGCTCTAAGTTAAGAGACTGGCGAATTCGTAAAGCAGTCGTGGCAATTAGGCGCTGTCTATCTTGAGTTTTTTGCAGTTGGGCTTGCAAGCACGATTGCTTAATGGCATTGCGGACTGCTAGTTGCAGCACATCCTGTGTCAAATGTTGCTTGACTAAATAATCCAAAGCACCCCGTTTCATTACTTGCACAGCAACCTCTTCATCGCCACGCCCTGTCAACATAATTACGGGGACAGAAGTCTCAAATATCTCCTGCTGCATTTGATCGAAGAGTTCTAACCCACTCATATCAGGTAGGCAAAAATCCAGCAGAATGACATCGCAGCGGACTTTTCGGCACAAAGCAAGTCCATCTTCGGCACAATCTGCCTCCAAAATCTGGTAGGACTGATGTGGATCTTTCAACAGATATCGGCGATAGATTTTCCGATCTGCTGCACAATCATCGATGATGAGTAGCGTCCGTATGTCCAACATAAGGTTATGAGGATCAGGGAGCCATATAGCTGACTTTTCACGCCATCTGGAAAACCTCACTTCTATTTCTCTCTTCCTTTAAGGAGAGAGACTTTGAATTTCCCCCTTCCCGCGACGAGTTGGGGGTTAGGGGGTTAGGTTAATCGTTACCTTTTCCACATAACGTGAAAAGTCAGAGCCATATAGATCCCTTTTATCCAGATTTTGTTTTTATTGCATAATTCTAAAAATAATATAAAATAAGTATAAATAAAATCTAAAATTCTTTAGTAATTCTAAAGCAATACAAGCAGTCGAGCATCGGTAAAAAAACAGGAAGATGGGGAAAACACATCTATCAGAGACAAGCAGACACAGTGACTCAAAGAGGAAAATGTCGCTGTGTCCTCTGAGCCGTCTCCTTAGTTATACCATTGTCCCTACTGCCTCATCAGCAGAAAATAAACAAATTAATCCAAGACGGGTGGCGTATTGGCTTCAAGCCAGTAGTCCACAAATGCCTGGATCGTCTTTTTTAATTCCTGAGCATCCATCGGCTTTACCAGATATCCATTTGCGCCCTTTTGGTAGCACAATTCAATATCCTTGGGGTTAGATGATGTGGTAAATACAACGATGGGAATTCCCTTGAAACTCTTGTCTTGCTTGAGCCGATCTAAAATGTCACGGCCATCAATACCTGGCAGATTGAGATCGAGCAAGATCACAGAGGGTCGTAATGCTACTTTAGAGTTTGGTAAGTCTTCGCCCTTAGCGTAGGCATCTTTCCCCAGTTTATAGAGGAACTCTAAAACCTCATCTCCATTAGTACAACGGTGTATGGGGTTTTGGACAGCCATGCGCCGCATGAGGCGTTGCAGCATCCGAAAATCTTCATTGCTGTCCTCAACAACGAGCAGCGGTTCATGAAGTTTTTTTGTCATTCGTGGTCTTAAAAGAGCTTAACAAAAATACATATTTAGTCATTATCTTAAACTATTCCAGCGTAAAATAGAACATTGAGCCAACGCCGAGGGTAGATTCAACCCAAACTTTACCGTTGTGAAGCTCAACAATCTTCTTAACAATAGCTAGTCCAGCACCCGCTCCTCCACCGTATTTTTCCTGGGAATGGAGCCGCTTAAATAATCTAAAGATGGTTTCTAGGTGATGCTGTGGAATTCCAATACCGTTATCGCGGATATAAAATATTGGGCATGGGGTATGGAGAAGAGGCAGAGGGGCAGGGTGCGGGGGGCAGAGGGGAAAATTCTTCTGCCTTGCTCCATGCTCCCTGCTCCCTGCTCCCTGCCCCTCTTCTTGAGAAAGATAGCCAATCTCAACCCATTGCTCCGCTTTATCGTTGTATTTGAAGGCATTACTAAGCAAATTACTGAAGACTTCATTAACGAGAACTCGGTCACATCGAATTGTTGGTAAAGGCCGAGGAATGCGAATATCCATCAGCCCAGAGTCTTGGCGACTAGCACGAAAGACTTCAATTACTTGGGTGAGTAATTCGTTGAGGTTAGTTGTTTGCTCTCGCAGGTGCGCTTGTCCTAACTGTGAGAGTCGCAGCAAAGCATTAATGAGAGTTTCCATGCGTACAGACAATGAAACTACTGTTTGCAAGCACTCAATACCTTCATCATCTAATAGTTGACCATAGTCTTCTAGCAGCACTGTCGAGAAGTTATAAATTCCCCGCAAAGGTTCCTTGAGGTCATGGGAAGCGGCGTAGGCAAAGGATGCTAGTTCTTGGTTGCTGCGCTCTAGCTCCAGGTTGATTTTAGCTAACTCATCCGCCTTTGAGAGTACAATACCAACGATCGCATTATTGAGAGCGATCGCACTATCAAGCTCACAAGCTTTCCAAGGTAGAGAGGTTAATCTAACCGTTTCTTGCCATTGTTCAAAGGATTTTCGTGGAGATAAGGTATAGCTACCATCTGCCTTGGTTTGAATAGATTCCTGTGGATTTCCAGCCCAGTGTACCGTTTGGACAACTTCAGGACGAAACCAAAGGATGTAATAGCGGCGAATTTTAGAAATCCGCAGTAGCAGTAAACCACTCGCAGTATCTTTAAATCTCAGCGCTTCTGGGTAAAGCTTCGGCAGAGAATCAGTAGAAAACAGGTTGTCACTAACTTGGGTATCCGCCCATTCAATGAGCGCCCGAACTTCATCAATATTCGGTGTTGTTCCCACAAGGCTAATTTCATTATCCAGACAAACTGCCGCTCCAGAGGCACTAACAAGATCGAGCAAGCGGATTTCAGGTTTAATTAGAGCATCGATAAAATTGTCTGCTTGGGAAATAGATTCAAGGAACTCAGACTGTAGCGATTTGAGTTTTACCTTATAATCCCATTCCGAGTGACTAATTTTGTGCGTTAACTCTGAAGACACAATCTGTCCCAAAAATTCGCACATCTTTAGCACTTCGTAAGAAATATACTTTGCTGTTTGATGGTGACAGGATATTAATCCCCAAAGCTTCTGCTCTTGAATGAGCGAAATCACCAAAAGAGCCTTCACTCCCATATTTTGATGATATTCAGTACAACACCAATCAAAACTCCGTAGCAGACAGTAGCTTAAGTCAAGATGTTGATGTGTTGTCGGGTTTTCTGTTGGAACTAGTTTAATTGGTTCGGCAGTCAAATCGGGGATGAATCGGAGAAAGCAGCGCGTGTATAACTCCCTAGCCTGGACCGGAATGTCTGTAGCGGGATAGTGGAGTCCTAAATAAGGTGATAAATCTTCCCGTTTGACTTCTGCAACAACAGAACCCGCTCCCGACTGGTCAAATTGATAGACCATCACCCGATCAAAACCAATGATTTTTTGGACTTCTTCAGCTACCAAATGCAAAAATTCTATCAGATTGGATGTGCTTTGCATTTTTGCGATCGCTTCACCCGCCAAAGTATGGAAGCTTAAAAAACTCAACTCCGATTTTGAGTCAGTCGGTTCTAGCTCCAGAATCACAGCCTCTTCTGTACGATGAGCAATAGCGTCAAAGTATCGTTCACCTTTTAAAGTATTTATTAATACTTTAAAAGCATTAGCACTGCCAATTTTTTTCACCAAACACTGCTTGACAATTTCCACTTGTTGATGGTCAAGCAAATAGCTCAAGGGTTTACCGAGTAAATCTTCTGGCTCTTGTCCCAAATATGCTTGGGTATTGTTGCTAACTTGCAGTATCTCTAACTGAGTACTGAGTGCTAATAGAACGCCATGAGGTTGAATAGAGCCAGGTATGTGAATAGGTTTGCGATCGTGGTTAGTCAGGGCTGTTGCTTGGGCTGTAGTATATTCAGGCTGGCTCATAACTGAACTTATGTAAAGCTGACTTTTACAATAGCGCAATTAAATGTCACATTTCTTTAAAGTATATGCCGATAAGTTATGAATGCGATCTCAGGTGCGTTAGCCTATGGCTAGGGTGTTGACTCTGTGGCTTTTTAGGAGTTAAGAAATCATGCAAATTATGTGTAGTCATTGCGAGCTTTGCGAAGCAATCCCAGAGACTTTG
>JBGTMK010000276.1:0-12239 GCA_041743605.1 Nostoc sp. | reverse complement strand
TTATCACCTTTCAAAGCAATCAGTAATGTCCCTTCTCGGTTCCAAATCCTTACTTTATCATCACTGCTAGCTGCTAGTGTCTTGCCGTCGGGGCTAAAACTGACACTGATGAAACTATCACCATCGCCTGTAAGGTTACTTAGCAAATTACCGTCTCGATTCCAAATCTTCACCGTGCTATCAATACTAACTGAGGCAATGCTTTGACTATCAGGCGACCAAGCAACCCCATTTACTCGGCGGCTATGACCAGCTAATGTGTATAGTAATTTACCCTCTACACTCCAGATTTTCACGTTTTTATCATCACTGGCTGAGGCTAACAATTTGCCATCAGGGCTAAAACTTACCCAATTCACTGCATCTTGATGTCCTTGCAAAGTGTTGAGTAGTATACCGTCTCGATTCCAAAGTTTTACTGTTTTATCTTTACTAGCCGAGGCAATTATTTGATCATTCGGCGACCAAGCTACACCCAAGACGGTATCATTATGACCCTGTAATGTGTTGAGCAGTTTACCGTTACGACTCCAAAGTTTTACTGTTTTATCTTTACTAGCCGAAGCGATCGCTTTACCATCAGGACTAAAACTAACTCCCCAAACTTGACCCTGATGCCCCGTAAAACTACGGATAAGCTTACCCTCTCGATTGAAAAGTTTTACAGTTTTGTCTCGACTGGCTGCGGCTAAAGTGCGACCTCCAGGGCTAAAACTGATGCTAGTCACCCAGTCATCATTAGCTTTGGGCTTTCGCAGTAACACATCGTCCCAACGCCAGAGTTTTACAGTTTTATCCCGACTGGCAGAAGCCAAGGTACGACCATCTGGGCTAAAACTGACGCTGTTAACCCAATTATTATGTCCTTTCAAGGTTCCCAGCAGGACACCTTGAAAACTCCAAAGTCTGATTGTCTCGTCGGTACTTGCAGAAGCGATCGTTTTACCATCACGGCTAAAACTGACGCTGGTAACTCCAGCACTATGCCCCGACAAGGTTCGCAGTAGCTTTCCCTCCAGATTCCATAATTTAATTGTTTGGTCTAAACTAGCAGAAGCAATAGTTTGACTATCGGGCGACCAAGCTACACTCAAGACTGCATCATTATGCCCTGAGAAGGTTTTAAGCAAGTCACCATTCCGACTCCAAAGCTTGATGGTGTTGTCAGCACTCCCAGAAGCAATAGTTTGACCATCAGTTGACCAAGCAACGCTCAAAACTGCACCATTATGTCCTTGCAAGGTTTTGAGTAATTTACCGTCCTGACTCCAAATTTTTACTGTCTTATCTGTACTAGCTGAAGCAATGAGTTGACCATCTTTACTGAAACTAACACTATTCACTACACCCTGATGTCCTAAAAGAGTAGCAAGTAGTTGACCCTCTCGACTCCAAAGTTTTACTGTCTTATCTTGGCTAGCGGAAGCAATGATTTGACTATCAGGGCTGAAACTGACGCTATTAACTACATCTTGATGCCCCGACAAGGTTTTGACCAAGCTGCCATCGGGACGCCAGAGATTGATTGTAGTGTCTGCACTAGCCGAAGCAATTAAAGAGCGATCGCTGCTGAATGTAGCACTATTTACCCCAGAGATATGCCCGTCGAAACGATTATATTCTCTCAGCCCGGAAACTGCTTGATAAAGCGCCGTCTGTACTTGCTCTCTTGTATAGGAATCTACCCAGACTGTTTGTTGTAATTTTCTCCCCGCTTTTAAACCTTCCTTTAAAGCATCAATACCTTTTTGGGATGCAAAGAGGGCTTCACTGGATGCACTGAGGGTTTTAATTTCGCTATCTACTGCTGTCACTATGGAAACACTCAATCCTAATATGGCAAGAACGGAAGCAGTTAGGGCGATTTTCAACGAACGATTTAATTGAGCTTCACTGAGTCTTTGTTTCTTTTGACTTTCTGCGAGTTTTGCTGTTAATTCTTTTTCTTTCAGTTCAGCTCGTAATTGCTCAATTTCTAACTGACTCAATTCTTCCCGTTTATGTAATTCCCGTAATTCTGTTAATAAATCTAATCCCTGTTGAGGATGAGAATCTACCAATTTGGATCGCTGCTTATTTTGGCTAAGTTCGCTCTTAAGTCGCTCAATCTCAGTTTTACTTTGTTCTACTTTGTAACGCAACTGATTTAATTGTACTTGTAAGCTAGATTCCTGTTGTTGCAGGTAACGAATCAAGTCTACTAAATAATCGTGAATCAGTTGATAGCGTTCTGGTACATCAGGAAAGAGAACCACTAAACCAGAGCGCACTAAAATGTCTAATACTAACTCTAATTTGCCAGCATCTTCTAACTCTGCTAGCTGCGCCGCTAATTCAGCACGAGTCTTAAAAGGTCGGTTGTTACTTTCATCTGTTAATAAGTATAAAACGAGTAACGCGGCTCGTTCATTTTCTGGGCCACAGTCTTTAATCAGTTCCTTAAGATATCGCTCAATGAGTTTGTTCGGTCGATATGGCTGATATTCTTCTAGTGTAGTAATGCGTTCATCTTGAATTTGCGCTCCCACAACTTGTAATTCAATGGGGCGAACTTCACCAAATTCTGTAGATAAATCTTCGATTAAAGCATCAATTAAAGCAGGTTCTAAATTAAACTGCGATCGCTCGGTCAATTTTCGGATAATTGCTTTGGCATATTCCGGCGAAAAGTTATTTAACTGGTAACGAATATGCTTGTCGAGAATATTGTTATTAATCGCTTCTAGTGCCGAAAGATGTTTAAAGTCTAATAACCGATGTAAATAATCTTCTCGCAAGGAAAGGATGACTTTGACAAATGGTATTTTAAGGCAATCGCTAATAAATTTATCAAACTCTTGCTTCTGATTGCGATCGCTATAACCAAAGAAAAATTCTTCAAACTGGTCAAAAATTAAAACTGTGATCAGATGGTTGTCAGCATTTTCTTTGAGTTGCTGTAAAATTCTGATAATGGCAATAGGTGTTTCAAAGTAGGGCAAAGCCTCCGCTTCAATGGCTGCTTCTGGCTTGATATCAGCGTAAACGGCAAGGGATGCATCACTAGACATCGCCTCACTTAAAGATTTGCCTAATTCCCGTGCCCAATCGGTATAAACTTGTAGTACCACAGGCACAGCTATTTGATCGCCAATGGCTCGGTTTTGCAGTGCTGGAACTAAACCCGCCGTGACAGTAGAACTTTTACCCACCCCTGATTGACCGTGAATCACCGTCAGCTTTTGATCGGCGCGGCTGATTCTGCCAATTAAGTTATTAATATCACGCTCTCGACCAGAAGCCGCAATTTCTAAAGCTACGCTGCTGCTACCAGAATGTGACATCAATGCTGGGTTTGTCGCCTGTCTTTGGGGTTGCAAGCGACCTGCACCGATAAAAGCCCGAAAACCATACTGCTGCTCAACAGAACGCCGTTTCTGTCGAATGTAATAGGCTTCCAAATAGCGACCTTCTTCAAAGTATAGCGATCGCAGTGTCCGCAATAAGCGAATATAACGATGGGCATCGTATTGATGGGCACTACTTTCTAATGCTGATGACAGTTCTTTTGTTGCTTTGTCTAAGTATTCACGAGCGACTTCTAGTTCACCTAAATTTCGCTGTGCTTTCGCCAATACTAAATAAGAAATTTGCCCCAGCAGTAAGGGAAATAAGCAGTTATAAGGGTCATTGTGCTTTTGCGCCTCTCCTAATTTCAGCAGTGATACGTGTGCTAAGATACTCGCCTGTACCCACCGCGACTGCTGCACAGCCACTTGCGCGAGAAAACCGTAGTCACAAGCTAATTGGATTTGACTACCATAAGTTTGATGTAACTCCAAAGACTTTTGAGCAACCGTCTGCAACTCTTCCCAATCTTGCAGATATTGCAAAACCTCTGCAAGTTGATTAATAAATCCAGCAACTATATCTAAACGCCCAGCCATCTGCAAAATATTCAAGCATTGCTGAAAATAAGATTTTGCTGTGTACCAATGGCGGCGATTTTCTGTTTGATTTTGCTCTGCAAAACGGCAATAACACAGCCCAATATAAAATAGCAAAATTCCCTGCCGCAGAAGTAGGGGAGATGGAGGCGATGGAGGAGATGGGGAAGTAAAGGGAGCAGGGGGAGATGAGGGAGCAGAGAAAGTAAAGTCTTCCTCATCCCCCTCATCTTCTCCAGTCTTTTTATTCAATTTTGAATTTTGAATTTTGAATTTTGAATTGATTTCCCCTATCTCCGCCAACTTTTGCCAAACTTGCAAGCTTTGCTGAAAATGGTTTAAAGCTGTATTGATGCGATCGCTAATATAATTATCTAGACCAAAAACAAATTCTAAACTAGCGTATAATTCTGGCTCTAAGGTAATACCACGATTGTGCAACTCTTTAATGGCAAAGTGGAGTTCATAACTATGTTTCCAGACTTGCTCCACAGTGGAATAATGCTTTGCAACTTGAGGAGGTTGGTGTTGTGCAGCATCGGTTGGTAATACCGTAGCAAATAAAGAGTCAGTTTCCTGTTGCAGAAATTGCCGCAATGATTGAGTTGTCATCTCAAACCGAATCGGTGTAGCCGCCCAACTAGCAAAATCCGGTGCTAAACGGACTACCTTTTGCAACACTTCTTCATTCATCCACAAAATCATCGGAAATGGGTGACGCTTGCGAAATTCATCCCGAATATGATTGATAGACCTTAGTAAATCATCGATTCCATCTACTGACTCTAAACCCAAAATCATCAACGCCGATGGCGGATTAGCTTCAGTTACTAGTTGTAAATGAATACTTGTGTAAAGGCTTCTAGCATTATGCGGCAGAACTACCTTTTGAATATGATGTACTCCTGAAGAAAGTTCTTCGAGTCGTTGCAGCATAAGTTCTTGCAAAACTCGATAATTGCAGCACACCAAAACCAGGGAGAATTGACCGCTAGAAAGGGCAATTGCTCTCCCCAAATTTCGCAAAGCACGCTCGTTAGCTACTCTTACATCTACTTGTGGGTGTCGTTCAACCATGATTTAAATTTTTCCGTCTCTGCTAAAACTGGGTTGACGGCAAACCAAGCTCCCTGATGATCGCGGTATTCAAATACAAATAAACTTCGCAATAGAGTGTGGTATTCTATATCACCTCTAACTCTTTGCTGTTGCACCACCTGAAAGATTAATTCCCACTCATGGGGATCGATAGCATTAGCTCGGTAATCGCGCTGTCTTCGGATCACCAAATCGACACATTCCCGCTCAAAAGGTGGATCTTGTTCTCGCAGACAGTCAAACAATAACCCCAGTAAGTCGCGGACATGACCACCACTCATTAGGCACAACCGATCTAGGGTTTCTAGACTATCAAACACTTCTGTAATTAAGCCTAACCGATCGCTAGGCAAAATGTCTGGAAAAGCTCTAGCTAGAACCATTTGCCGTAACATTGTTAGCCCTTGCGGAAAAATCTCGCCAGAGCGTAGACGCACAGGTATCATCGGTAATACTTTTGGTGCGACTCCTCCCCCTAAACGATGCTGAAGTTCGGCGCTATCGTTGGAGAAAGTTAGGGCTAGGGGAATAGTGTAGACTACATGACAATTTAATTTGCGTAACTGTTCGCCACGCTGAATAAATAAATATTCTGGCAACGATCGCCCCGATGGTAAAGGTCGAATTGCAACTCTATCCAAGTTATCAACAATTACCACCAATCCTTTTTTCCCTCTGGCTTTCAGTTCCTTAATAGCACGTTCTAGCAATTCTTGATTAATTGCCTGTAAAATATTTGCTGTTCGGGGTTCTAAATAATCTCTTAACCGTCGCCGCAATTGGGGACTTTCTTTAGTTTTAGCGGTAATTTTGGCAATCCCCACAGACAACTCTGCTTCTACCGCAAGGTCAATTGGCGTTTGCAGAAAATCGACGAGTTCAGCAAATAACTTGGTAAAATAGGTAGGTTTGAGCCTGATTTTCATGGCTTCTAGGCTTTCACTCACCTGGCCTGCGATCGCCAATAAAATATCAGTCACATCCACATCGGCCATTTCTAAGACATGGGTAGACTCAAAGTAAACTACATGAAATTGCTGCACTTCTAATTCAGCTTTGAGGCGCAACAACTCCGTTGATTTACCACAGCCGAGATGTCCGGTAAATAGCTGACAAGTTGGAATATCCGGCGAAATTCTCGCGATCGTCCGCTGTAAAGCTTCAATGATTTTACCACCCCGCACCGCAGCAAAATCGATATAGTATCGGCGATCGCTAGGGTTTCCTATGATTAGAGGTCTGCTCGGATTGCAAGCCTGATAAAATCTTTCTAAATCTAGGAGCATAACTAATCTAGTTCACTCAGGAATAGGGATGACAAAATTTGCTGAATAAATATATTGATTTTAGGGAATTTATCTCTTAATTTAAGTACATTTCAAGCAAACTACTAACTAAACTAACAGCATTCCAGATAATTGTTCATATCTGACGTTCGGCATAACATACAGCAGAATTCAGAATTCAGGAGTCAGAATTCTGAAATGAAGAGTGCTGAGTTCGGTACATGGATAAGTAACCACGCAAAATTAATTACAGTCATTGCGAGCGAAGCGTTCGCGGAGCGTTTCGTAGAGAAGCAATCCCAGCCTTTGCGATTGCTTCATTTCGCTTCGCTGCATTCGCAATGACATTTCTTCCACCTAAAGAGTGAATTTGATGATGTGAATGCAGCGATTGCTAACTATATCACTGGTTTATTTGCTGCTACATGGGCAATCTATTGTGATCGCCTTTATGCTCAAAAAGAACCTCAATTCGTGTAAAATCAATTTTTTAAAGCATTACCAAACTATCTTCTGCTTCTTCTTCAAGTTCATAACCATTAGCCAGTTTTTCAATTGCTTGGTCAAGCATTGCCAAACCTTGATCTACTTTTTCAACTAAACTTAGCTGTCCTCGAAGTTCGGCGGCACCAACGAAACCCTTAGCATACCAAGTCATGTGCTTACGGGCTTGACGCACACCGCGATCGCCTTTATATTCCCACAAGGCCTGTAAATGATCTCTTGCACATTCCAAGCGCTGAATCGGGGTAGGTTTCGGTAATATTTCCCCAGTTTTCAGGAAGTGATCAATTTCTCCCACCAAAAACGGATAACCCAAAGTCCCACGGGAACACATAACGCCATCAGCGCCAGTTTGTTCTAAACATCTCACCGCCGCTTCAACAGAAAAAATATCTCCATTCCCAATCACTGGGATAGAAAGCACTTCTTTTACACGGGTAATCCATTCCCAACGGGCATTGCCATTGTATCCTTGGGCGCGGGTGCGTCCGTGGACTGTGATCATTTTTGCCCCGGCATCTTCCATCCGCTTGGCAAAGTCGAGAATAGTAATTTCGTTGTCATTCCAGCCAATACGGGTTTTTACTGTCACAGGGACATCAACAGCTTTTACCACTTCCCGCACAATTGCTTCTGCTATTTCTGGTTGGCGCAACAACGAAGAACCGCCACCATTTTTAGTGATTTTATTTACCGGACAACCCATATTAATATCAACAGTATCAGCACCTTCGGCAACTGCCTTGATTGCTGCTTCTGCCAGGAAATCTGGACGACAATCAAATAGTTGAACGCTAATTGGGCGTTCGTTGGGATCTACCTCCATGATTTTGGGTAACTGCTTGACATAATGCAACCCGGTAGCATTCACCATTTCGGTATACATCATCGAATCTGGGGCATAGCGACGTACAAGACGGCGAAACACCATATCTGTAACCCCAGATAGAGGCGACTGGAGAACGCGACTTTTTACCTCGAAGGAGCCAATTTTGAGGGGTTGGGAGAGTCTAGCTTGGAGAATGGGAGAGAGCGAAATCATAGAAAAAATTAAAAATTATGCGGATGAAAAATAACAAGAATATGTAGGGGCATCTATGATAAACGATACAGCAAATTTAAATTGAGTCAGGTATACAAGCTAAGTCTCAAAGCTAGGTATAAAGCCTGTTTTACTTCTGTTAGCACAGCGGGGCGTAGCCCATTCTGACTTCTGAATTCTGAATTCTGAATTCTGAATTCTGCTGTAATTGTAGGTTACGTATCCTGACTTGGAGGCTGTTTTTGCATTTCTTGCTGAATCTCTTCTAGACTCAAACCTAACTCTTTTGCTGTTTCTTCAAAACTCAATCCCAATCTCAACAACAAAGGTATCATTCTCAGCTTTTCTTCACGCGCTCCTTCTTGTTTACCTTCTTGCTTGCCCTCTTGCTTGCCTTCTTGATAAACTCGTGTTTTTTTCAAATCACTTAACCCAAACATACCTTCAATCTCCTCTCGACTCATTGCCGGAAACTTGTAAACCAAAATTGTCTCTATCAATTCTAGTAACTGCCGCCGTTGTGGTTCAATGTTGATTTCTTGCTGGGTTCTGTCTATTAACTGCCTAGCAGCAATAATAGCTGTCTCCTCTTCATCGACGACTAATTTCATCGTAGCAATTCCAACTGGCAATGATGCAGTTTCACCTAATTCATTAAGATAAATGCGACTGATGCGCTGACTGGTGAAAAATTCGCTGTAATTCTTGATATCTGCTGTATCTAGACTGCGATTGGGATAAATAACTACTCCTCGCCAAGAATTTTTAGGTTTATTTTGGCGTAAGTATAAAGAAATTTCTGAAAATAGGCGTGAATAAATTTCTGTGTCGGTTTGAAATTGGACTTCAACAAAATAAATCGGATTCTCTTCTCCTTGGGTTGGGAGAAAAACACCATCTATACGGAAGGCAGTTTGCTTGATTTCAATTGAGGAGAATTGATAAGTCTCTGCGGTTTGGGGTGGATTACCAATTAATTCAAAAAAGATGCCAGGAAGTTCTTGAAAAAGGCGATAAAAAATGCTGTCAGTTTTCACGCTTGATGTAAATATGTAATTAAAATGCTTAACAACTGATTAAGCCGACTGCGGTAAGCAATCGGCTTAACAAATTCATGATAATTTCGTTGCAATTTAGCCGTGAGTTGCACCTTGAGGGGGACGCGAGACAACTTTTTTGGCTAAACCCAAAGTCTGCAAAACTAGGATGCTCCACCAAGTAACATCAATTTCCCACCAAGACAACCCAGATTTCGCCATGTGGGGATAAGTATGATGGTTGTTGTGCCATCCTTCTCCATAGGTGACGATGGATACCCACCAAAGATTACGAGCGCCATCATCAGCATCAAAGGTGCGATAACCCCACAGATGTGATGCTGAGTTCACAAACCAGGTTGAGTGCCAAAGCAAGACACACCTGAGAAACACTCCGTAGAACACAAAAGGCCATCCTCCCAGAGCATAAAGCAGCAGCGCGAAGGGGATTTGCAACAGCAAGAAGTAGCGATCTAGCCAGCAATAAAAGGGTTGTCTTGCTAAGTCAGGGGCATATTTTTTATAGGTGTCATAGTCAAAAAATTCTGGGCGTGGGTAGAAAATCCATAGTATATGGCTCCACCAAAATCCTTTTTGGGCAGAATAGGGGTCTAAATTGATATCTTCTGTGTGGGCGTGGTGTTGGCGGTGTCCACCTACCCAAAAAATTGGCCCGCCTTGCAGAGCCAGCGCTCCTATGAGGGCGATCGCATACTCTAACCACTTAGGAACCTGGAAACTCCGATGGCTCAGTAGTCGGTGATATCCCAGGCAAATACCAATGCTCCCGAATAACCAGTGGAGAAACACTAGCAAACCTAATGCTGACCACGAGAAAAACCAAGGAGACAGAAGTGCTAACGCATGAAATGCAGCAAAAAATACTACATTCGTCCATCTGAGTCGAGGTGAGTTGCCTCTCTCAGGGGCGATGGCTTCGCCAACGCTTTTAGCGAACGCCCCAAAATTTGCGGTCATAAAAATTCCTGTTGATGGATGATGAAGCTATTTGCTTTTTCTCGGATGCCATCCCACAAGGGATTTACCCGCCCCGTATACTAATTTGTTACAGTAGAGTAAAGCAAGTATCACTTACATTTGTTATGCTAGCAGAACTCTGATATCCGTGCAAGTGCCACTTGCATTTTTCTATGTCATCTCACCTCCTTTCTACTCGTCAACGCTTGATTCAAGCTGCACTTGAGTTGTTTTCTGCTCACGGAGTCAGCGCCACTACAACCCGCCAAATTGCTGAAAAAGCCGAAGTCAACGAAGTGACTTTATTTCGGAATTTTGGCAATAAGCACGGACTGCTTTTGGCTGTGCTGGAAGAGTCCGCAGCCTTCAAGGATTTAGGTGAGTCGCTGGTGCGGCGAGCAACGCCTCCCGGCAATGTTTACCAAGCTCTTAAGGATTATGCAAGTGACACTTTACACGCACTAGAACGAGTGCCAGAGTTCGTCCGGTCTGTGGTGGGTGAAGCCGACCAATTTCCGGCAGAAAATCGCCGCGCCCTAGGCAGGGGAGTAACAGAAGCAAACCGCTATGTAGCTCAGTATTTAGCTACTGTAATCCAGCAAGGACACCTAAACACCTACTTACCGGCAGAAAAATTAGCCAGTTTGCTAAATGGGATGATCTTGGGATATGCCGTAATTGAGTTTACCAGCGAATTTCACGAACTTTGGGACGATCGCGACGATTTTCTAGAAAATTTGGTGGAGTTGTTTTTAAATGGAGCCATGTCATCTTCAGCAGAATTAGCAACAAACTGCTTACAAGGAGGCTTGAGCAATACAGAAGTAGCTGATTTGCCTGCTAGTTTAGTTCACGAAATTCTGCAACAGGCCAGGAAATTGGGAATCCGAGATTATGCTTTAGCTTATGTATTATTTGGGGCTGGGTTATCCGCCACAGAAATAATTAGCTTGCAGCGATCGCACCAAATCTACGATACTCAAGGACACTTCCTACAAATCACAATTCCCGGATTTGTCCGTCAAGTACCTGTGAATCAGTGGATTTTGGGCAAACGCTACGGCTCTTTTACTAATAATCCTTTAATCAAATGGCTGAAAAGTCGTAAAGATGCTCAAACAGCCATGTTTTTGAATGAAACAGGCACACCCATCTCACAATCAGAGCTTGAGAAACGTTGGCAAGTATGGAGTGAGGGATTGTTAACTCCCCAAGGAAAAGCACCAGCTTTAGCTCAAGCACAACAAACCTGGCGCGTAGAAATGTTAATGCGGGGGATCACCTTGGAAAACCTGAGTATTTTAACAGGTTGCGATCGCTCCCAATTACAACCCTATGTCCGCCGAGCCAAAGAAAAAGCTGCCCTAGAGCAAGCAACCAATTTGGATCATAAGCCGGGATAGGTTTTTCAGGAGCGGGGGAAGCAGGAGAAGATGAACTATTGATTATTGACCAATGCCCAATCCCCAATTAATTCAGCGGCTCCACAATAGCTCTTAAACCTTTGCTAGAAAGTGTTTTAAGCATTTCTTTAGCGTTATATTCACTATTAAATACTCCTGCTTGCATAACTTTTTGACCTTGCCAAACTGTGGGAAACGCATCAGGAGCAAGGAATCGCACTAAATCTTGATCTCTCTCGGTTGCTAGTGGCACTACCACACGATAACGTATACCGAACTGTGTCGCAGAGTTACCGCCATCAGGAATACTTGCAGAACTTGTTTGCATATTGCGAGTATTGCTAATGGGGATATTGTGACTAGGAAGTGGTAAAAGTGCTGAAGCTCCTGGGGCAGAAGTTTCTAGTCTTCGTAATGACTGCTGTGCAACTGGATTGGATGGGTACTCAGGGGCAGTAAACTCAATCGTATTAGGATCAATCCGCACATAATTTAACTGTCGTGTATCAGACTGCTGTGCTGGACTGGAATTTGCAACTCTTGAAGTGTTAGTTGGTATTTGTCTACCTGACAAGCTGCTAGGAGTAGGAAAACCCGCGACTCCAGAGGTGGGGAGTTGTTGATTGGATCTAGGCGTGGAAACTGATGTATTGACTGGCGCTAATGGCAGCATTTGACTGTTTAATTGTGTAGAAACAGGATTATTTGCTGAAATGCTGTTGCTGCTTTGTCCATTGGTAGTTTCAGAGATTTCGGGAGCCGAGAAAGTGATTTCTCCAGTTGGTGGTATTTCTCGTAACACGTTGTTGGGAGCGGGTTGAGAATTTTGGGTTGCTATTGCTGTTGTACCGTTAATATCTACTTTGCCAGTGATGCGATCGCTCACAAGGTTGTTACCAGCAGCAACAATTAACTGTTTAGCAGCGCTAGCGTTAATGTCGTAGCGGCCATTATTTTGAAATTGA
>JBGTMK010000275.1:0-2978 GCA_041743605.1 Nostoc sp. | reverse complement strand
CAAGGCGGAATTCGTAATTCGTAATGACGCTCTCTACGAGACGCTAAAAGCGAACGAATACTCGCTAACGCTGCGCTAACGTAATTCGTAATTAATTGTTTGCAAAGGTTTCAGACATTTAAAATGGGTGGCTGATTTACGTCAAGCTGTACTAGACTCTAGCTCACAACTGATAACTGTTGATCGATGAATTAACTTCTTCATATTGATGAAGCTTTTCACCCCAAGTTTGTGTATTTAGGGTGAATACTTATTCCGCTCCATGCATTGCAATAGAAATAGCAGACTATAGCAGGTAATAAAGAGACGGTATGGGAACAGATCAAAAAATCAATCAAGAAACTGAGTTCAATTCGCTCCAACACCTTATTGGAACCCTGATATTACTGGTAGAAGATGAGCCAGATATTGCAGATTTGCTCATCTTCATTTTGGAAGCAGCAGGTGCAGAGGTAATGGCTTTCACCGATGCAGAAGCAGCCCTTGCCTTAGTAGAATCCCTTCATCCCGATCTTCTGCTGTGCAATATGAAGTTGCCCGATCATGATGGAAATTGGTTAATTGAGCAAATTCGAGTGCATTCTTGCCCATCCTTAAGAGAGTTGCCCGCGATCGCTATTACTTCTCATACACGAGAAGTCTCAGTTCATAAGGCTTTGAATGCTGGCTTTAATCGATTTCTAGTCAAGCTTGAGAGTCCAGAGGAAATCGTAAGTGAGATTGCTCACCTGCTATCTATCGATGTTTAACTCGTTTTTGACACTGATTTTACCCAATAGATACCTGGAGCGTACAGCTAGCTGTACACTCCAAAAAACGACTCTACCTTGGAAACCATATAACTCTAAGTGGGTAGATTAAAGTTATTGAAAACCTTTTGCTGATTTTTTTTGCCCCTTACTCTTGGGTTTAGATTTGTTAACTTCTCCTAAAGCTTCCTGAAATAAGTTATGCAAATGTATGGGTACACTGGCAATGTCTGGCAACTCTGGCTCAATAGGTTTGTGGAATTCTTGTAAAAGTGTATCCAGGTCACTTTCAAGCCTAAAGTCTGGACGTTGCAAAAATGTTCGCAACACATTTTCTAATTGAGTTGGATATTGTTGCGCTAATCGATGCCAAATAAAGGCATTAATACTTTTATCTTCGAGGTAGTAGCGAACTAGTTTTTCCGCTCCTTGAATACTTTGCCAATCCTCTGCTGATAAAATTGCTTGTACCTTACTATATGTTGGTAAAAACATTTGTCCCCAACGGGGATGAGAAAGAGCCGTTACCTGTTCTGCTTTCTTGAGTTCAGCAGGCAAATCAACCTTTGGCATCACCATTTTGCTATTGCTGCTTTTGCTGTTAAACATCTGAGAAACTGCATTTGAGTCAGCACCAAATTCTTGTGCTGCTGCTTTGATTTCCTCATCTGTGATCCCAGCGGCTTCTGCAACTTCAGTTAAGGATTTGGAAGTATCAATTCCTGCCGCTGCCAAGGTTTTTTCAGTAATGACTTCTTGAAATTCCGCTATTTTTTTATTCAGATGATATCCAGATAGTGTGATTTCATCAGTGCCAAAAAAGTCCACAAACTGCTGATGATATTGTTCTACTGATTGCCAAGCTTCTTCTAGCAAGTCTGGAGCATCGCTGTAAAGATTACTTTTATAGTTTTCTTTGAAATTACCAATTGCTACAGCAAGTTTTGGTTTACCTAATTTACCCATTATTGTGTAGGGGCCAGAAAACATCCAATAGCTATTGGTAACGGGAGAAATGCGAGTGAGCAAGATTTCTCCGACTTTCAACCGAGATATTGCCTGTAATGTTTGACTATTGTTTGGCTTGACGATGTAGCGTTTATCTGTTAACCAGTTAGTCAATTCAAAGCCATCAGGTAGAATATTAGCTATGGCAAATAAGCCAATAAAACTATGATGCCAACTGTTTATCAGGCTGCGATCGCTTTCTTCTAAATCTGGATGGCTTTCGATAAACAACTCTAATGGAGACTTATCACCGACTTTCCCGGCTGTCAGAAAGCTATCGATGGTTAAGTCCTGCTGTGTACTATCCCCACTTCCACGGCGCAACTGTTCTGCGGCATAAGTTTCCAAGGCTTGTGCCAGTTCGCCTTCAGCATCAAGGACAAAATCAACTAAGCTTTGTTTTAATTGGTGCGATCGTTCTAATATGACATCCACAAGTTAATCTCTCGGTGCAACAGATGTTGATTATAGCGTTTGAGAGAATTACAGCATCTAGCAATAGCTAGATTTATGCTCACGACACAAACAGCCTAACTTTTAAAAGCGACAAATTCAATGTTAGTTCCAATGTATTTGAATGGTGTGTTTTCACTTAGCCATTGGTCTACAGATTCAAAAACGTGGTAATTGGCGTATGAAACACTATTTTTAGGCAGAAGTTGCCTATGCCAAAGGTCAAGCAGTTCAAAGTTGGTTTGCTTGAGGAGGTCTTTTACCATCTTTTTGGAATATAAGCGGTCATGATAAAAGTCTCCCCGTAAATGGGCTAAACGCTGAGTCCAGGAAAAGTAGTAGGGAAGGAAAAAACAAAAGAAAAGACCGTCTGGTTTTAACACTCGATGAATTTCACTGAGAGAAGCAAGATCATCGGGAACGTGTTCAAGGACTCCAAAACTTAAAATGATATCAAAGCTTGCATCGTCGAAGGGAAGTAAATAAGGATGTTCTAGAGGAACAACCGTTAAGGATGCTTTTTCTATTACAGGTGTAGTCTGACCAAAAGCTGAGTCACTATTACCGCGCACATCACAACTAGTGATTTGGACACCCATTTCACGCATCAGAAAGGAAATATGCCCTTTACCACACCCCCAATCAAGAACACGTATTTTATTTGAGCTTGCCTTAAACCAATACTCAGAAAAAACTTTTACGTATTCTGTCAGATAAAGAAAAATGTTTTGAGATGCAGGGTTTCTTAAGAAAGTATGGGTATCTATA
>JBGTMK010000274.1:0-5243 GCA_041743605.1 Nostoc sp. | reverse complement strand
AGCAGATGATGATAAGGGAAAAGACTTACCAAGAATTGCTCAAACATCAGTGGGAAGTTGGTTCAGGTTCAATCTTGGGTTAAAACAAACTTGTGCCGATTACTTTAAGCGACTCAGAAGAGAACGAACACACAATTGTTTTTTCAAGGGCAAGGTAATAGAGATTTATTTGCTCCAAACTGGGAAAGTGCTTGCATAACCGACTCACATTTTCGGTTTTGATGGAACAGTGAACTACTTTGACCTACACCCCCACCAACCAATCGCACACCACAGACCTGCACTCGTCTGCAAACTTAACCCAAACTTGCCACTGATTCAGGTATACGTTCTGTGTAAGGCTCATCATCGGGCGGAACTTCCACAACAGCAGACGGTGCAACAGACTTTTGCTCTTGGAATACTTCTAATAGACATCTGTGATGGTGCCAGTATGACCTTTAGTCACTCCCGCCCCAAGTCCAGGCAGGATTGCCATTCTTGAAACTGTTTTTTAGCACGACTAGAGGATAATTATTCGGATCGGAGCCACCAGCCAAATCTAAAATGAAGTAAACCTTACCTTTAATAAAGTGCATCCGTAAATAGTTAAGGTGTTCAGAGTAAGCTTCTCCATTAACCTTAGTCATTCCAGCAGAAGCAAAGCATTTAGCATATCTCGGCTTGAGTGTACCAACCCATGTAACGCTAAAGCTATTACTGGCTTGAACAGAGATGTTACTGGCGTAGGCACTTAGGTTAACAGAGCCATCTGTTGAGAAACTGCCTTTTTGATAAGGATGAGGTTTTTCAGTAACAATTACTTTGTCTGGACAGCTTTGTTTTTGCTCGTTTTCACTATAAACTTTTAGCTCAATGTTTTGTGATTGATTTTGTGCAAGGACTCGCCAGTTGGACAACAGAGGCAGTAAAGCAATACTTGTGCCTATAATCAATATCATTGGTCTAAATGAAATCATACTCATAACCGAAGAAATATTGAATTTGATGTAGTATTAGATTTTACTAATTAATCGGCAAGATTTAAGCCAGTGTAATTGCTGAGAAAGAGAAAAGGGAAATGTTGAAGAAAAAACTTTTCCCCACAATGCCTTGAAGTCAAGAAATCTATTTTTTACTAACCCAAGCAAAATCGGAAAATCTCGAAAAAATTGCGTTAGATATTGCTCTGATTAAGGCTGACCAAGAAAGTCTCCTTTGCCAAGTTCTACACCGCAGTGCCTAAGAATGTCATACGCTGTTGTGACATGAAAATAAAGGTTTGGTAAAACAAAGTACAGGAGATATGGCATTCCTTGAAATGATGCAGTATTGTCACGCATTTGTAAGGTAATTTCTTTTTCTTCTGAACCGTCAATTTGCTCAGGTTTAAATGTATTTAATTGAGAGATAGTTTTGTAAATGCGGTCAATAAGTTGACCAAATGTAGTTTCATTGTCTTCAAACTTGGGTGCTTCTACCCCAGCTAGTCGTGCAGCACCTCTGTTTACTATATCAGAGGCAATTTGTACTTGTTTTGATAATGGAAGCATATCGGGGGATAAGCGACTATTGATCAATACAGAAGGATCTATTTTTTTAGTTTCTGCATAAGCAGCACCTTTTTCAAGAATATTTGCAAGGTTATTCAGTGCGCGAATAGACACGGGTATTGAAGCTTGGTACATTGAAATGGTCATTGATATTTCTCCACAAAAAATTCAAACGACTTTGGGCTAACCCATCTAATATTAGAAGGGATTGGCTATAATCTGATATCGGATGAAAACTGTCAGCTAAAATAATGAAGGTAGTTATACAGGAACGCCAATGAATATCAGTATTGACATACCTGATGAAGTGCGCGTTTATGTGGAAGCACAAGTGATGGCAGGTGCTTACAGTAGCATTGGCGAATATTTTCTCTCATTGGTACAACAAGACCAAAAACGTAAGGCACAAGCTAAGTTAGAAACACTTTTGAAAGAAGGTATTGATGGAGAAGGGCAGGAAGTAACACCAGAATATTGGCAAAACTTGCGTTCTACCGTTTTAGGTGAGAACAGCATGGGCAACCCAAACGATACATGAGCTATCGATTAATTGTCAAAGACCGAGCAACGCAAGATTTGCGACATCTGGCAAATTACATATTAGTCAATGGGAATACAGATGTAGCAGTTAAATTCTTAAGTGCTGCCGAAGCGACATTTGCTCAGTTAGTAAAGATCCCTGGGATAGGAAAGGTAGCTCAGTTGGTAGTATCGAGATTAGGTGAAATCCGACAATGGCGCATCAAAGACTTTCAGGATTATTTAATTTTTTATCGGATTGAGGATACTACCATTGAGATTCTTCGGGTATTTCATGGAGCAAGAGATTTAGCAGATGTACTTAGCGAATTAGAGGAAGAATTTTAACCCAAAATTGCTTATACCCCCACCAACCAATCGCACACCACAGACCTACACCCGCTTTTTGAATTCGGTTGGGGAGAGTTCATTAGAATCCGCGCGCGATGCCTGCGGCGGGCTACGCCTACGGCGGGCTACGCCTACGCTTTACCCTCCGCAGAATACAATTCAACAGATGCCGCCTTAACCGACTCGATTACTGCCCCACTCTCATCATCAGAATCGTCGGTTTAGTAATTTTAAAGATAAGTATCATGTTTTACACAAACATAAATAGAGACCCTATGATTTTGATTGGTGAAAAGTATGGTTTTTGGGGAGGATAATATAATGGGCTTACCGACTCGACAGCAACGACACCAACAATTGATAGAGCAATATGTCCTATCGCGCCGTACCATGCTAGCTCTATTAGGTCTAGCTTGTACTCCTGGCTTGGAAAACTTAGTTAAAGGCGATACTCCCTCTTCAAAGCCAAGTCCTCCTGCCAATCCACAGATCCCAACTTTACCGCAACATGAAGCACTGACAAGCCAGCAAGAGCGTCAACAGCAGTTAGAACAAACACGTCAACAATATCAGATCGCATTGCGGCTACCGACTGCTGTTCGTGTGGCAACTTTACCTGCTCAAGAGGTTTTTTCTCAAGGGTATAACAAGAATCGTGCAACTTTATCAGAAAAAATAGCAGCAAATCAACAAGCATTTTTCAAGAATCCGCAGTCATTTCTCAGACTGGAAGACTATGCTACGGTTTTTCCGGTTTTGCCTTTACCAGATGTCGCCAAGGACTTCCGGAGGGATGCCACATTCGCGCAGCAGCGGCTTTCTGGCCCCAACCCAATGGAATTAACGAATGTCTTGGCACTCAATTACAGCCTTACTCAAAAACTTGGAATAACGGATGAGATTTTTCAAACTGTGCTGAGAAAGGTATACAGAAGAGGTCACATTAGGGAAACTCTCAAAAGTGCTACTCAAAATGGCAATCTTTTTGTCACCGATTATGCATTACTTGATAGTGATATCGTTACTCCAAAAGAGAATCGATTTCTCACTGCCCCAATCGCACTCTATTATGCTGATCGCAATCGCAGGGATTCCTGCTTAATCCCTATTGCCATCCAACTAGGACAAATTCCCGGAACAAGTCTGCTTTTGACACCAATGGATGGAGTTGACTGGACTTTGGGGAAACTGATCGCTCAGATGGCTGATTTTTATGTGCATGAGTTAGTACGTCACTTGGGGCAGACCCATCTTGTTTTAGAACCCATTGCACTAGCTACTGTTCGTGAACTAGCATCTCGCCATCCTGTGAATGTGCTACTAAAACCCCATTTTGAGTTCACAATGGCAATCAATGCCGTTGCGGATCAGGTACTGATCAATCCTGGGGGATTGGTAGATATCATTTTAGGAGGCACTCTTGAAAGCTCGCGCAATCTTGCAAATCAAGGTGTTAGTCAAGTTTTTAATAACTTCAGTAATTTTGCTCTTCCAACTAATTTACGCCAGCGCGGTGTCGATGACCGTTCTGTACTGGGAGATTTTCCCTATCGTGATGATGGGTTGTTAGTCTGGAAAGCATTAGAAGAATATGTTAGTCAATATGTGGGAATTTACTACAAATCTAATCGAGATATCCGTGAGGATTTTGAACTTCAAAAATGGATACAAGCTTTACAAAGACCCATTAGTGAGCAAGGTTTTGGTGTAGCTTCTCTGCCACCCCGTCTTACCAACCGTGACCAATTGATTGATT
Source organism: Nostoc sp. (assembly GCA_041743605.1). Classification (GTDB taxonomy): domain Bacteria; phylum Cyanobacteriota; class Cyanobacteriia; order Cyanobacteriales; family Nostocaceae; genus Nostoc. The sequence continues at coordinate 1,085 of JBGTMK010000274.1, read as the reverse complement.
TACTGACACAAATCATTTTTACTGCTGGGCCACAACACTCAGCTATTGCCTGGATTCAATACCAATACATGGCTTTTATTCCGAATATGCCAGGAGCTATCTACCAGCCTATTCCAACTATCAAAGGAATCATCCGGGACGAGAATAGCCTTACTAGTTTCCTACCTGGCGTTGAGGCAACATTTGCCCAGGTTAACGTCATGGCAGTGATTGGCACCAAGCAAGATCCCAAGGCATTTACAGATTTCGGTGTGAATAGTTTTCAAGACTTTCGAGCTATTGGTGTTCTAAGAGGCTTGCAAGACCGTCTCAAAGGTTTAGAAAAACTTATCGAACAACGCAATCAACGCCGAAAGGAATGTTATCCTGGCTTTTTACCCTCCCGTATGGCTAACAGTACAAGTGGATAAGCTTCTTCTAATCCATCAAAATAACCAATTGTTATTGGTTGAGGATTAATTTCAACGATCCACTCAGTTCACTGTGGGGCATCTGCCACCAGTTGAGCAAATTTGTCATATTCACATTCTCGACGGACAAGATAACGAACACGAAATTGTTTTTTTCAATGGCTTGGCAATAGAGATTATTTGCTTCCGCCTAGGAAACTGTACAATAACTGACTCACAATAACAGTTTTGATGGAACAGTAAACAACTCTGACTTACACCGCCACCAACCAATCGCACACCACAGACTTGCACCCGTGGGCAAAGTTAACCCAAACCTGCCACTGCCCCAGATATGCATTCCAGTAAGGCTCACCATCAGCAATTCCAACAGCCTCACCAACCTTGGAGATTAACTCACTGTAGGAAGAACCAATACTGTCCAAACCCTGCTGCAATTTCAGTTTCAGCCCCTTCCAACCGTGGCTAGCAGGACTTTCGACCTGATTTAATGTTTGGGGAATGTCATGTGATATTGTACCCGTCACTTGTGTTGGGAACTCTATATTAGACACGTCCGGAATATGATTTGGGTACAAAAAAATGGTAGAAAGTAAAATTGACCCTCTACCAAAATCTAATTAAATGATTAATATCTTTGATTATATACAAAAGTATCCACGAAGAGCAAAGCAA
>JBGTMK010000273.1:0-7067 GCA_041743605.1 Nostoc sp. | reverse complement strand
ATGCCAGCTAAAGATATTGATAGAAAATCAGCGTCTTTGTTTACTCGTCTTCGATTCAGAAATAGAGGTGATTCTAGAATGGATACCTATTGCGATCGCAGATAATGGTCAGGGAATGGATGAAAAAGTGCAAGAAAAAATTTCCGACCACTTATTTACTACAAAAGGTGTGGGTAAAGGTACGGGGTTAGGATTAGCGATCGCTCTGCCCTCTGCCTTTCTTGTAACTCTGTTCTGGGTGAGGGTACAGAATTTGTAATTGAAATAAAGTTATAAAAAAAATTAAACAGGTAAATCAGCAACACTCTGGATGTTTTGTAATATTAAATCAGGGCTATTACGTTTAACCAAGCCAGTTAGGACTTTACCAGGGCCAATTTCCATCACTCGCTCAATGCCGTTAGCTGGTAATTGCAGAGAAATTTCTCGCCATCTTACAGAACCAGTCATTTGTTGGTTCAGGCGCTGCTTTAAAATCTTGGCATCAATAGACGGAATTGGTTCTACATTAGACAAAACTGGTACAACAGCTGGTTGAAATTCTACAGATTCCAGAATGTCTTGGAATTCAGCCGCCGCTGGTGCTATTAAATGTGAATGAAATGCTCCAGAAACTTTTAGGGGAATCGCACGCTTTGCTTTAACTTGAGTCATCACTGCTTGTACAGCCTCAGTCGTGCCTGAAATTACCACCTGAGCCGAACTATTGTCATTTGCCAGCACTACATCAGGCGTTTCGGCAATGGCTTTTTCCAACTGTTCGCGGTCAAAGTTCATCAAAGCTGCCATCATACCACCGACGGCACTATCCATGAGTTCTGCACGACGCTTTACTAGATATAAACCAGCCGACCACTCAAAGACACCCGCTACATAAAGCGCAGAATATTCTCCCAAACTGTGACCCGCAACTAAATCTGGCTGGTGTCCTCGTTCTCGGAGAAGGTCAGCAAGAATGCTTTCTACCACATAAAGAATTGGCTGGGTGTATAGCGTTTGTGATAACTTCTCTTCTTCGTTTTGACAGATTTCTGTTACAGACCAGCCCAAAATTTCCTCAGCTTGGGCAAATTTGTTTTTAGCGGATGGTATATCTAATAAGTCCATTCCCATTCCCAGCGCTTGGGAACCTTGTCCGGGAAACACCCATGCAGTTTTTGTCATTGGTCATTTATCATTTGTCATTTGTCATTGGTCATTTGTCATTAGTTATTCGTCATTTATACTGAGCTTTGCCGTTGGTACATCCTCTCGTAGAGAAGTATTGGTCATTAACAAAGGACAAATGACTAATGACAAAGGACAAAATATTATCTTCCCCATTTAAAAATTGCCGCGCCCCAGGTAAGACCGGCACCAAAGCCGGATGTAGCAACAATGTCATTGGGTTTAATTTTACCTTGCCGTACTGCTTCATCTAAAGCTAAGGGGATGGAAGCCGCAGAGGTATTGCCGTACTGGGCGAGATTACTGATAATTTTATGTTCTGGGATATTTAGGCGTTGGGCAACGGCATCGATAATCCGCTGGTTGGCTTGATGCAATATCAGCCAATCTATTTGATCAACGGTGAGATTGGCTTGAAACAAAGCTTTGTCAATGATTTCTGGTACTTTTTGCACAGCAAAGCGGTAGACTTCTTTGCCGTTCATCGTAATCGGTTGGTAAGTGCCTTTGGTGATATTTACATCAGTCAGCAGTTCTTGGGAAGCGCCTGTGTAGGCAAGATTGAGGTGATGGTTTTGAGTGCCATCACTTTTAAGGGCAAATCCCAATAAGCGATCGCTTTTGTCAGCCTGTAATACTACTGCCCCAGCACCATCACCAAACAGTACACAAGTGCGCCGATCTTGCCAATCTACCCAGCGAGAGAGGATATCTGCCCCTATCAACAGTACATTTTTATAGACACCTGTTCTAATGTATTGGGCTGCTGTAACCAGACCAAACACAAAGCCAGAGCAGGCAGCTGTCAAGTCAAAGGCCACTGCATTGGTAGCTCCCAATTGAGCCTGTACTTGACAAGCACTACCAAACAAATCATCAGGAGTGGAAGTCGCTAGCAGAATCAGGTCTAGGTCTTCTGGTTTAATCCCCGAAGCTGCGATCGCCTTACTGCTGGCGGCAGTAGCGAGTACACTCAAGGACTCAGACGGCAACGCTAATCGCCGTTGACGAATTCCCGTTCTTGTGGTAATCCATTCATCTGATGTTTCAACTAGCTCACTTAAGGTTTGGTTGTGTAGTGAAGTTGCTGGTACTGCCGAGCCACTTCCGGTAATTGCTATGCCTAAATTTTGCACTCCTAATCTCCCAAGCTATCAGCTTTTTGTCCTTTGTCCTTTGTCCTTTGCCAGTTGTCCTTTGTCCTTTGTCCTTTGTCCTTTGCCAGTTGTCCTTTACAAATGACCAATGACTAATGACTAATGACCAATGACTAATGACCAATGACTAATGACTAACCGCTCTCGCGCTCTAGGATATATTGGGACTGAATTCGTTGTATCACCTCGTTGTCAACAGCTTCTTTTGCCATCCGAATTGCATTAAAAATTGAAGGAGCTTGTGAGCTACCGTGGCCGATAAAACAGACTCCTGCCACGCCTAACAACAAAGCGCCACCATGTTCTGCATGATCCATCCGCTGTTTAACCCGCTTCAGGTTTGGTTTTAAGAATGCTGAACCGATTTGACCATGCAATCCTTGGGGTAATTCTTCCCGCAGAATTTGCAGAATCACTTCTCCGACAGCTTCGGCAAATTTTAATAATACATTGCCGACAAAGCCATCACAGACAATGACATCAAAGCGACCGGAAAGCACATCACGCCCTTCGGCATTGCCAATAAAATTAATTTGGGAATTTTCGCGGAGCAGTTGGTGGGCACGGACGGCTGCATCATTGCCTTTGGAGTCTTCTTCACCGATATTCAGCAAACCCACCTTCGGTTCGGTTGTACCTAAGACGTACTGACTGTAAGCTGAACCCATGACGCCAAACTGCTCTAAAAACTTGGGACGGCAATCTACGTTTGCGCCAACATCAAGTACCAGCACTGGCTTACCAGCAATAATCGTGGGGAAAACTGTCCCGATGGCTGGGCGATCAATTCCTGGCAATCGTCCTAAGCGGAGCAAAGCTGATGCCATAGCTGCCCCAGAGTGACCGGCAGAAAATACGGCATCTGCCTTTTGCTGCTTGACCAAATCCATAGCCACATTAATAGAAGCCTTGCGTTTGCGTCTAACTGCGTTTAAAGGCTCCTCATCCATTGCGATCGCTTCTTGTGCAGTCACGATCTCCATCTGCCCTAAACTTGTTTTTGGTGGCAAGGCAGCTTCTATTTTTTGGGGATCACCAACCAACAATATATCTACACCCAATTCTTCCCGTGCCCGCAATGCGCCAGCAACGATTTCACCGGGTGCGTGATCCCCTCCCATTGCGTCAATTGCGATCCTTACGCGAGTCGATCTCATTGCTAAGAGCTTCTAGAAACCTTACAAATTTTACCAGATGGCTTTGCCGAAAAAGCTTAACTTTCTGACCGCCAAATTATTTCTGTTACTATTGCAACAATTTTTCCTGGCAAGCTCAAGATAGCACGAATTTGGGTATTGGGCATTGGGCATTGGGGCAATTCAATTTTGGATTTTGAATTTTAGATTTTGGATTAAATTTCAATCTAAAATCCAAAATCTAAAATCTAAAATTCTTACTCCCCAGCACCCACTACCCAATCAACTAGCGTCCGAACGCCGTAGCCAGTTGCCCCTGCGCTGTTGTAACCATTTTCTTTATCTGCCCACACTGGGCCAGCAATATCTAAATGTGCCCAAGGGGTTTCTTTAACGAATTGTTTAAGGAAAAGGGAAGCGGTAATAGCACCACCTGGACGCGGGCCTGTATTTTTCATGTCCGCGATCCCAGACTTTAGCCCTTCAAAATATTTTTCTTCCATTGGCATCCGCCAAATCTTTTCCCCTGAACTTTGGGCAGCTTTCTCGATCTGGGAAGCGACAGCATCATCGGGAGTGTACAATCCCGCAATATCATCACCCAAGGCAATGACGTTAGCACCAGTCAAGGTGGCTAAATCAACGATCGCATCTAATCCTAATTTATCGGCATACACCAGAGCATCTGCTAGGGTTAAACGTCCTTCAGCATCGGTGTTGTTCACTTCGATTGTTTTGCCGTTTGATGCTGTGAGAATGTCTCCAGGACGCATGGCGCGACCGCTAATCATGTTTTCAGCTACCGCCGAGATAAAGTGAACCTCAACATTTGGCTTAATTTGAGCAATTGCTTTTGCTGCGCCCAAGGTAGCGGCTGCACCGCCCATATCCATTTTCATGGTTTCGATGCCGCTACCAGCACCTTTAATGTTGAGTCCACCGGAATCGAAGGTTACACCTTTGCCAATAATTGCTAGTTTCTTTTTGGGTGTACCTTCTGGTTTGTAAGTCAGGTGAATGAATTTAGGTGGCAACTCGGAAGCTTGCGCTACTCCCAAAAAAGCACCCATACCCAACTTTTCACAATCTTCTTTTTCTAAAATTTCTACTTGTAAACCGTACTCTTTTGCGATCGCTTGAGCAGTTTCCGCCAAAGTAATTGGTGTTACTGCGTTAGCTGGTGCTGCTACTAACTGCCGTGCCAAATTTACCCCAGAAACGATTTGATTGGCGCGGGTGATGGCTGCTTCTTGTCCACCGAATCCTAGTAAATCTACGGTTTCTATTTGTGAACCTTTTTCTTCCGGTTCTGATTTAAAGCGAATATCTTGGTAAAGCGCTAATTCGACACCTTCTGCGATCGCTTGGGCACTAGCGGCTGGATCATTGTTCCACAATGGAAAACTAAATCCCAGAATTTTGCTTTTTTGCTTTTTTCCTACTCTGGCTACAGCAGCAGCAGCGCGTCGCAGAGTGTCGAGTTTTAGTGCATCTGGTTTTCCTAAACCTACGATAATCAATTTCCGCACTGGGCTATCAGCATTTACACGGGTGAAGATTGCACTGTTAGCTTTCCCTTTAAATTCTTCTTCTGTAATTAGTTCTTTTAAGACCCCAGAAAACTTTTGATCTAAAGTTGCCAGTTCTCCGGTTAACTCTACTGCATCTTCAAATAATCCAATTGCCAAACTATCGCCTGCCCACTCTAGCAAAGGCTTATCACTAAGTTGAATTGTCATTTTGGGATTTTGTGTAAATATTCCTTCCTGTACCAGTATTGCTCAAAATTCTTGTTTCATGGTATTGGGCATGGGGAATTGGGCATGGGGCATTGGGGAGCAGGGATCAGTGGCTATAATTTAGCAAATTGGTATAAATAGGACTTCTAAGGGAGTCTTTGATACTCATTAATCCACCTCAGAACTGCATTAATGAGTCTTTGAGACTCATTAATCCACCTCGGAACTGTACTTTATTTATTTCCTACCCCAATCCCCAATCCCCTATACCCCAATTGTATTTGTGTCAATGTCAAATTTGCTGGCGATCGCTGAGATTATTTCTTGCTCAATTGGTGTAGTCTGATTGTCAGCCTGGGCAATTTTGTAACACTGAGCTAGCAAAGGTATGGCAAAATCACGATTTAGCTGATTGAGCAATACGTCTAAAGGTTGAGGTGATTTGATATTTTGGGCAATGGCATCCAAGGACTTAGGACTGATGTTTACAGCTTTTAATTCTGGCAAAATTTCTTTCCAAGTCTTTTCTGGATGACTGGCTAGGATCATGTGGACTAAGATTTGATCCATGAGAGTTTGTTGAGCGATCGCACTTTCGAGATACTTTTCGCTTTCGGCTTTTAAGGTTGCCAATGTCTCTGGCGATTCGAGGGATGTTGATTCATCCAGCTTGGCTTCGTAGAATCGACAAGCAGCATACCCCAATGAATAGATCATCGTCGCATTTGAACTAGCTCCGATCGCTGCACCCGCAAAAGGTACATTTCGCAGCAACCCTAATCCAGCAGCTTTTAATAAACGGCCTCCACCCAAAGCCAAACCAAAAATTGCCAAAACTTCACCTTTCCGGGCAGGATCTTTTAAATCTAGCCCATAGTCAGATGCAATCTCATAAATCATTTCTGATTGCAATTTTGTTGTTGCTGTTAAATCAATTGCCAACAATGCAACTGCTACTCCTGGCAAAATACTAGTTGCTAGTCCAACAGTGCCAGCTTTAGTTGCTTTTTCCAGCATGATTCGGTGAGCAATCTGGCTGTGTGATTCATTTGGATATTTTTGCTTTAGCTTCTTTACCGCCGCTTCTGCTTTTTCTAAATCAACAATGTCAGTACTACCAATTAGCCAGTTGAGATTTAACACTCCAGATACTTTTCTAATCAGCCAATTTCCGCTGAGGTTGTTCACAAACTGACCGCTAGTTTGAGTTGTTTGCTCAATTAACTTGTGTGTTTGTTTCGCGGTGGCTTCTCCCACACCTACTACTGTTTCTAAAACTGCCATGCCAGTCTCAGCAACCGTTTTAACAACAGACTCTAATATAGATGGTTCATTTTCTACTGAAGATTGAGCCTGAATTCCTACTTTTGAAGTTCCTGTGGGTGAATTACCTGATTTTTTCACTTCTATTTCTTGGGGTTTGTCTGCCATTGATTGACACCATTCTCTAAAGCCTCTCTCTTTCTTTTAGCGAATCCTGAGCGGCTCTACATCCCTCTATAAACATAATTATCAGTTTCAGATTAACTATTTTCTTCTTTTAAAAACTGTATTAATCCATCAAGAATAGGAACATACTCTCAGAGGATGTTTTAAAAGTGGTTGGCTGTAATTTTAGGCACTTCTTGATCTCACCAACCCCCCTTAAAAAGCTACGGTGTACACACAAGTCAAATTACCCCCCTTAATCCCCCCGATGCTTTGGGGGTAAATAGAAAATCCCGTTCCCTCCCCTTTGCAAGGGGTGGGTTAGGGTGGGTTAATTCGACAGACTGGTTGTGATTCTATAACTTGTGTATACACCGTAGCCTTAAAAGGGGGGGCAAAGTCTCTAAAAGTCCCCCAATTTATCGGGGGATTTAGGGGGA
>JBGTMK010000272.1:0-14335 GCA_041743605.1 Nostoc sp. | reverse complement strand
ATCGCAAAATGTCGTTTTAGTGGTCAACCTCTGCACCAAACCTTTATTGATTTAGGAATGTCACCTTTAGCCAATGCTTATCTTAAAGCAGAGCAGCTAAATAATGCCGAAAAATTTTATCCTCTCCACGCTTATATTTCTGAAGACACTCTCTTAGTCCAACTAGAACAATTTGAAACTCCAGACCACATTTTTAGTGACTATGCTTACTTTTCTTCCTACTCTGTAAGTTGGCTAAAACACGCTAAGACTTACACCAATATGATGGTAGAAAAGTTTGGCTTTAATCATCATACTCAAGTTATTGAAATTGCCAGTAACGACGGCTACCTACTGCAATATTTTTTAGAGAAGGGAATCCCAGTCTTAGGAATAGAACCAGCAGCAAATATTGCCAAAGTTGCCCAAGGCAGAGGCATTCCTTGTATCAACAAGTTTTTTGGAGTTGAAACTGCCAGAGAACTCGTGATACAAGGAAAAGTAGCTGACCTTTTAATCGGTAATAATGTTTTAGCTCATGTACCAGATTTAAACGATTTCATCGCTGGGATGAAACTCATCCTCAAACCCAATGGTATCTTGACGATGGAGTTTCCTCATATTTTACAACTCATTCAACAAAATCAGTTTGATACCATTTATCACGAGCATTTTTCTTACTTTTCATTTCTTACTATCGAAAAGATTTTTACCGCACACAACTTGCAGCTGTTTGATGTAGAAGAATTATCAACTCATGGCGGTTCACTCAGAATTTATGCCAAACATGATCATACTGAGAATCCTAGCATTAGTGAGCGAGTTAGCCATTTAAAAGCAAAAGAAATGGCTGCTGGACTACATCGCATAGAGACTTACATTACATTTGCCGAAAAAGTCAAACAAACAAAGCACAAGCTCTTAAATTTTCTCTTGACTGCTAAAGCAGAAGGTAAATCAATCGCTGGTTATGGCGCACCAGCTAAAGGTAATACATTGCTCAATTACTGTGGAATTGGGAAAGATTTTATCGATTATACAGTAGACCGCAGTCCCTACAAACAAGGTTTATTTCTCCCTGGAACTCATATCCCCATCTTTGAACCAGATAAAATCCGCGAAACTAAACCAGATTATATCCTAATTTTACCTTGGAATATTAAGGAGGAAATTATGGAGCAAATGGCATTTATTGGTGAATGGGGTGGACAGTTTGTAGTGCCAATCCCTGAAGTACAAATTTATCCATCTCCTTTTCCGGGTAGGCTTTTAATAGCGTCGTAATTACTAAAAAGAAGTACAAATAACGCCTTTTATTACTAATTATTTAATTGTCTTAGCAATAGATAGTTTCTAAAAAGCAATTAAAAGGCGTATATGCTTTAAAAATCTGGCTACCAAATCACAAATAATTAGATCAAACTGCTGTAAATAGCGATTTTTATTAACTACATCTTTTAATTTAATATGAACAAGTTACTTACCATCGCCATTCCTACATTCAATCGTGCTGAATTACTTAATAAACAGTTAGCATGGCTAGCTCAAGCTATCAAAGGTTTTGAAGATGATTGTGAAATTTTAGTTTCTGATAATTGTTCAACAGACAATACTCAGCAGGTAATCCAAAAATGGCAAGCAACACTTAGCAATATCACATTTAATTCTAATAAAAATCCTAAAAATTTAGGCGTAGTCAAAAATATTATGTATTGCCTAAATTCTACAACAACAAAATATGTTTGGACAATTGGTGATGATGACCCAATTCAAGATAGAGCCATTGCTTATGTGATTAATAAACTCAAGCAACATGAAGATTTATCATTATTGTTTCTCAATTTTTCTGGTCGAAACCAAATTACTGGTGAACCAGTTCATCCACCAAAAATTGTTGGTAATCGTTGGTTTGATGTAGATAGTGAAGATGGTAAGGGTGATGGTAAAGCTATATTTGAGCATTGTTTTTCAAAAAGTGTTGGTGCAGTCATTTTTCTGACTGCTACAATCTACCGCACTGATTTAGTGAAACGCGCTCTCCAAAATTGGCCCGGTGCTGAAAATAACTGGATATCTTTAGCATATTTAGCCGGATATTGCGCTGCTAATGGTAGTGTAATTGTCACTAAAGAGACTTATTTGGAATGTGTTGTTGGTGTGAGTTATTGGCAGAAAGAACCAAAATCTGCACTGTTAATGCAATACAAACACATACCCGAAGTGATTTTGAAACTGGAAGAGAATGGATATTCTAAGCAGTTTTGTAGACGGATGTTGTTGCAGAACGGTAAAGAAGTTAACTTGAAAGTTTTCTTGGGTGCGTTAAGAAGATGGCCTATGTCGGCTATTAAGACAGTAGTTCCATTCTTAGCTTTAGTTAGCTTATGTGCTTTGGATGTGATTGTTTTTAAAGAGTTTGGGTTAGCAGAATCAAGCGAAATCTCTACTCAAGAAATACGGGACTATAAGTCATAAGCTACTAAATTACCGATAAAGATACATCTGAACTAGAAGGAATTTACATCATGTTTAGTGCAATTAAACGCAAAATATCTACACTGTCTTCTGACTTTAAATACTACGTAGCCCGTTGGAAGCATAGCAAAAATCTGCCAGCCTTGGAAGGATGCGATGTCTACGACGGGCTACGCCTACGCAACATCCTTAATGCTCTCAAAAAAGACGGCGTTTGCGTCACAACACTAGCAGATTTAGGGCTAAACTCTACCCCAGAACTGCTCAAAGCTGCTTACCATCAATTGTCTCAGATGGAAAATCCCAATAACGACCATCTAGAGCAAAAGTTACCACAAATCTACACAGTTACAGGTTTACCAGAATTTTATGCTTGGGGAATCGAGAAAAGACTAGTCAACATTATCGAAAATTATATCGGTCTTCCGATAGCTTTTCATGGTGTACATTTACGCAAAGATTTCAAGAGCAAACATCAGTTTGGAACGCTCCTATGGCATAGTGATGCAGAAGACCGCCGCATTATCAAAATCTTTATTTACTTGAATGACGTAGAAGAAAAAACTGGGCCTTTTGAATATATTCCCCGCTCTTTAACTCCCTTATTTAGTTGGAAATATTTTCAACTTTACTACAAACTTTATAAGTCAAGATATATGGGTATCGATGACGAAGAAGTAAAATCAGTCATCCCCAAATCAGCTTGGAAATCATGTCCCGGCCCAGCAGGTACTGTCATTATTGTAGATACGAAAAATGCTTTGCATCACGGCACAATTCGCACAGAAGACAGGTCAACACTATTCTTTTGTTACACCGCTAATCCCCCCGAACGACCAGACCTTTGTACCCAATATTGGGATGATACATATCCCAGAGCAGAATTACGTTCTGCATCTGATGCAGTTAAAGTTCCGACTTAGGAACCTTTTGTAGGTTATTAAATCCACCTTCATTACTGTTATTTTCCGTACTAAACATTCATCTTAAAGGAATCATCATGATTTTCACTGAAACCGCACTCAAAGACGCATTTATTATTGATTTAGAAGAAAAACCAGACCACCGTGGTTTTTTTGCTCGATCTTTCTGCGCTCAAGAATTTGAGACACACGGATTAAAGCCAACAGTTGCTCAATGCAACCTATCTTTTAACTACAAAAAAGGCACTATCCGGGGAATGCACTATCAAATTCTGCCAGCAGCAGAAACAAAATTAATTCGCTGTACTAAAGGCGCAATCTATGACGTAATTATTGATATGCGTCCTGAATCTCCTACCTTTTTATCACACATCGGTGTAGAACTAACTCCAGAAAACCGCCGCGCTTTGTATGTTCCAGAAATGTTTGCTCACGGCTATCAAGCACTCACAGATGAAACCGAGGTTGTATATCAAGTAGGTGAATTTTACACGCCAGGGTATGAAAGAGGTTTACGCTATGATGACCCCTTCTTTGACATTAATTGGCCTCTAGATGTAACTGAAATTTCCGAAAAAGATTTAAATTGGCCACTGTTGAGAATGATGACTGTTGGAGCAAAATAGCTGTTTCAAGCCTGTAACTACTCTCTGTTTAACTCCACAATTACAAGAGGTATCAAATGCCGAATAATACTCTATCCCATCTGATTACTTCTATCAATTCGTTGTTAAAAAAAGTAGCAAATCGCATTAATTATATCCAAAGCTTGAAGGTTGTTTCACTTAAACCAAAGCAGCCTTCTAGAGGGAATGTACTTTTTTCTTACCGGATTGAGCCATTCCTCTTAAAAGCTGGTCAGCCCATACCTCATGACCACACTTCCTATTGGGAAGTTTGGCGGATGGTGCAAACATTTTTAGAACTTGGTTATAGCGTTGATGCTATCCAGTTCTACAATGATGAATTCGTTCCTGAAAAACATTATTCATTTTTCATTGATGTCCGTCATCGAATGCAAGAACTAGCACCAAAACTCAATAGAGATTGTGTGAAAATTTTCCACGTTGACATTGCGAATATGGTGTTTCGTAATGCGGCTGAATGTCATAGACATTTAGAACTACAACAACGGCGAGGGATTACTCTCTGTCCACAGCGATATGAAGTGCCTAATTTGGGAATTGAATATGCAGATTATGGCATAGTTTTAGGTAATGAATTTACCATCAATACCTTCAAATACGCGAATAAACCGATTTATCGTGTACCGCTTTCTAATCCTACTGTCTATCCTTGGCCAGAACAAAAAGATTTTGAAGCCGCAAGAAAGCATTTTTTATGGTTTGCTAGTCACGGGTTTGTTCACAAAGGTCTGGATTTAGTTTTAGAAGCCTTTGCACAAATGCCAGATTTCCATTTAACAGTTTGTGGGCCAATTAATAAGGAACCAGAATTTGAAAAAGCTTTTCATCAGGAGCTTTATGAAACACCAAACATCCATACTTATGGTTGGATTGATGTTACTAGCCCTGAGTTTCTAGAAGTTACCAATAGTTGTATTGGTACTGTGTTAGTTTCAGCAGCAGAAGGTGGAGCCGGCAGCGTTATCACTTGTATGCATACAGGATTAATCCCGATATTCAATTACGAAACTAGTGTTGATGTGCATGAGGATTACGGTGTGCTATTAAAGAATTCTTCGATCGCAGAAATTCAAGCAGCAGTTAGAAGAATTTCTAATTTGCCTGTAGAAGACCTGAAAAATATGTCTCGTAAGGCGTGGGAATATGTAAGAGCAAATCATACTAAAGAGAACTTTGCTAAAGTTTACCGAAATACTATAGAGCAAATTATCGAGAACCACAGCCAGAAAAAGCAGACATCTAGCAAACAACTGGTTAGTAGCGATACCTCCGGCGGGCTACGCCTACGCTAACACCAATTAACTATGAAAATGTACTTAATATTTAGCTGTAAAAAAACATTAAGTGCAAGTTTATAGACGATTTGTATCACAACCAACAGTTCCAAAAAGGAGTTTAGTTCATGATTATTATCGATCGCGCCTTACAAGCTCGTGCAGCAGCAGGAAATCCTATCAAAGTGGGAATGATTGGTGCTGGTTTCATGGGTCGAGGAATTGCCAACCAAATTGTCAATTCAGTGCCAGGAATGGAGTTAGTTGCTATCTCCAATCGCAAGATTGACGCAGCCAAACAAGCTTATTCGGAAGCCGGAATTGAAGATATTCAAGTTGTTGCAACTGTCAGCGAATTAGAAGATGCGATCGCTAACGGTAAGTATGCAGTCACAGAAGACGCTAAGTTACTGTGTCGGGCAGAGGGCATCGATGCATTAATCGAAGTCACAGGTGCAGTGGAATTTGGCGCTGGGATCGTCATGGAAGCGATCGCTCACTGCAAACATGTGATCATGATGAATGCTGAACTCGACGGCACCATTGGCCCCATCTTGAAAGTGTATGCCGACAAAGCTGGCGTCATTCTCAGCGCTTGCGATGGCGATCAGCCAGGGGTACAAATGAACCTTTACCGCTTTGTCAAAAGCATTGGTTTAACTCCCTTATTGTGCGGTAACATTAAAGGACTCCAAGACCCCTATCGCAATCCCACCACCCAGGAAGGATTTGCTAAACGTTGGGGTCAAAAGCCCCACATGGTGGCTAGCTTCGCAGACGGAACCAAAATTTCCTTCGAGCAAGCGATCGTTGCCAATGCCACAGGCATGAAAGTCGCCAAACGGGGAATGTTGGGATATGACTTCAGCGGTTCTGTCGATGAAATGACCCAGTTATATGATGTTGAACAACTCAAAGAACTAGGCGGCATTGTCGATTATGTAGTTGGAGCAAAACCAGGCCCAGGCGTATATGTATTTGCCACTCACGACGACCCCAAGCAACAGCACTATCTCAACTTATACAAATTAGGCGAAGGCCCACTTTACAGCTTCTATACTCCTTATCACCTCTGTCATTTTGAAGTTCCCCTGTCCGTAGCGCGTGCTGTCCTATTCGGTGATGCGGTTATGTCTCCACTAGCAGGCCCGCTAGTAGATGTTGTCACCACCGCCAAAATCGACCTGAAAGCAGGAGAAACCCTGGATGGCATCGGCTACTACATGACCTACGGACAATGTGAGAATTCCAATATCGTCCAACAGCAAAATCTCCTACCGATTGGTTTAGCCGAAGGATGTCGCCTGAAACGAGACATTTCTAAGGATCAAGTCCTCACTTATGAGGATGTAGAATTACCTGAAGGCAGACTTTGCGACCAACTACGAACTGAGCAAAACAACTATTTCGCCTCAGAAAAAATCTTGGTAGCAGTTGGATAATATGATATCCAGTTAATCAAGCTGAATAAAAAATGTTCGTAGTAAGGACTTTAGTCCTGGCTTTGGGGACTGAAGTCCCCACTACAAACTGTTTATTATGGGTGATTTGGCGGACATCATATAATAGCTACAAATGAATCGGCTGTAGGGGCGTACAGCTGTACGCCCCTACGTATTTGTCGCCAGAATTTCGTGAAGAGGATAAGAAGTTATACTGCTGAATACTAAAGTTGTTGATAATAATTTGCTGGGGAGCGTTGAAACAAACCTGATCGAAACTTTAGGTTAAATTCATGAAAATTGCTCTAGTCCACGATTATTTAACCCAGCGAGGTGGGGCAGAGCGTGTGTTTGAACTGCTTTGTAAACGCTATCCTGAAGCAGATATTTTCACATCTCTGTACGATCCCCAAAAAACTATTGATCTAGGCGATCGCATAGTCAACACAACTTTCTTGCAAAAAATTCCTGGTGCAGCAAAATATTTCAGGTCGATGGCTCCTCTATATTTTCCTGCCTTTCGTGCTTTGGATCTGCAAGACTATGATCTAATTATTAGTAGTAGCACCAGCTTTGCCAAAGCAGTGCGAAAAAATCCCAATGCCCGCCACATTTGCTTTTGCCATAACGTCACCCGTTTCTTATGGGATACAGCAACTTATTTAAGAGAGTACGGAGACTATAGATATTTTGCTCCTTTAATCGAACAAATATTTCAAGTAATGAGAAAGGTAGACCTGAAATATGCACAGGAACCTGATCTTTACATTGCAAATTCTAGTGTTGTTGCCCGCCGTATTGAAAATATTTATGGCAAAAAGGCAATGATGGTGAACTATCCAATTGATACTAGTAAATTTGTTTTTTCAGATATAAAAGATGAATATTATCTGGCCTCCGCCCGGATGATCAGTTATAAGCGACTTGATATAATAGTCGAAGCTTTTAATTGGTTGGGGTGGCGGTTATTAATATCTGGTGATGGGCCAGAACTAGCACGGTTAAAATCCAAAGCATTACAAAATATTGTGTTCTTGGGACACGTAAGTGATAGAACCCGCAAAGACTTGTTTTCCAAAGCCAAGTCTATTATTGTCGCAGCCTTAGAAGATTATGGGTTAGTTCCAGTAGAGGCTAATGCTAGCGGCACACCAGTCATTGCTTATGGAGCAGGTGGAGTATTAGATACTCAAATTCCAGGTGAAACAGGAGTCTTTTTCAAAAGACAAACACCTGAATCTCTACAAGTTGCATTACTAGAAGCTAATGGCATTTCTTGGAATTACGATCGCATCCGTAATCATGCAGTAGCAAACTTTTCAGAAAATGCCTTCTTTGGTAAAGTTGAGCAAATTATTAACCAAGCTTGTGGTGTGCATCTTTAGTAATAAAGAATTCAGGAGTCAGGAGTCAGAATTCAGAATGGGCTAAACGCCCCGCTACCGCTAACAGCATGAACTCTGCCAAACTAGCAAAATCATAGGTTAAATTTACTAGTCTTCAACCAGTGACACATTTAAATTATCTACTGATTACATTCTGACTTCAGAATTCTGAATTCTTCTTTATCTCTTAGCGTAAGTCTTGAAGACAAGGATATAAAAGTGGTTCAAACTAGTCTAAATCCTCAAATAACTCCATCATCTGAAAATGAACCAAGTTACGGACAAATATTTGCCGTATTTGTGCGGAGATTTCCTTGGTTCTTAGCAGTATTTATTGCTTCTATTGCTATTGCAAGTATGGTAACTTTAAAAACCAAACCTACTTATAGAAGCTCCATGCAACTGTTAGTAGAACCTAACTATCAAGGCAAGAAAGAAGGTGCTGGAGTAGACAACCAGTTTACTGACTCTAATGTTGTCATAGATACTGCTACCCAGCTTAACTTGATGCAAAGTTCGGGACTCATCCAAAAAGCAGTTGATAAACTTCAGTCTGACTATCCAGATATAAGTGCAGCTGAGATTAAAGCTTCTTTGGTCTTAACTCAATTAAGAAGCAAAGAAGATAATATTGCTACTAAAATATTTCAAGTTGAATACACCGCTGGAGATCCAGAAAAGACACAAAAAGTTCTGGATGCAATTCGACAAGTTTATGTTGAATATAACAAACAACAGCAGAGTTCACGCTTGCAAAAAGGTTTGCAAATTATCAGGGAACAGTTAAGTAAAGCCAGTGAAGAAGTAAACGCGGCTGAAACAAATTTACAAAGGTTTCGGAGAAATCAGAACTTAATTGATCCAGAGTCACAGGCGAAAGCTATTGAGACAGCTTTGAACAATATTGCCCAAGAAAGACAGACAACTCGTGCCCAATATGGGGAAGCTTTAGCACGCCAAAAATCTTTAGAAGAACAACTTAATCGTTCTCCCCAAAATGCTCTAGTTGCTTCTCGTCTGAGTCAGTCTACTCGCTATCAAAGCTTACTCAACGAAATCCAAAAAACTGAACTGGCACTAGGACAGGAACGTTTACGCTTTACAGATCAAACACCGAGTGTGCAAAAGCTCAAAGAACAGCTTCAAGGCCAGAAGGAATTATTGCAACAAGAAGTAGGAAGAACTTTAGGCGGAAAGTCTGCTGGTGCTT
Organism: Nostoc sp.; assembly: GCA_041743605.1. Lineage (GTDB taxonomy): Bacteria > Cyanobacteriota > Cyanobacteriia > Cyanobacteriales > Nostocaceae > Nostoc. The sequence continues at coordinate 5,000 of JBGTMK010000272.1, read as the reverse complement.
TCACTTCTGGAGACTCTCTTCTCGAACGAGGACAACTTGGTGAAATTGATCTTAGCCTTGCTGGTCAGTTAGTGGAAACGCAGACCAATATAGTTGCTTTAACTGCTCGCGATCAAACTTTAGTTCAGAAAGAAAACGAGCTACGTGCTGAAATTAAACGCTTCCCGCCTCTGTTAGCTTATTACAATCGGATGCTACCGCAGTTGCAATTTAGTCGTGAAAGGTTAGAGCAGCTTTTAAGAGCAGAACAGCAATTGCGGCAAGAACTTTCCAAGGGTGGATTTAATTGGGAAGTGGTAGAAGATCCCCAACAGGGCACACAATTAGGCCCCAATCTTCAGCAGAACTTGCTGTTAGGTGCTGTGGTTGGGTTTATGTTAGGAGGCATTGCTGCCTTTATTCGGGAATCGGCTGATGATGCAGTTCACACCACTGCTGAGTTAGAGAAGCAAATGGCCATGCCGTTGTTGGGGACAACTCCCAAGTTACCGCCAGCCAAACCCAGAGAATCAATGATCAAGTTGCCTTTTGGTAAGCCAGAAGTTCTTGCCCCCTGGACGATTCAGGTATTGCAATCTCCACCGCGTTGGGAATCGCTGGATCTGATTTACAAAAACATTGAACTTTTAAATACTGTCACTAGCTTAAAATCTTTGATGATCACCTCGGCTTTAGCCGATGAGGGTAAATCAGCTTTGGCGTTGGGTTTGGCGATGAGTGCTGCGCGTTTACACAAAAGGGTACTGCTGATTGATGCCAATTTACGCGATCCCAGTCTGCACCACCAACTGAATCTTCCTAATGAGCAGGGGCTTTCAACTCTATTGGCGAGTGATGCAAGTCTACCCAACCAGATTAGTCTGCAATACTCAGGTTCCGCTTACATCGATATTTTGACCGCCGGCCCCAAACCTGCTGATCCAGCTAATCTGTTGAGTTCACCTCGGATGATGCAACTAATGGCAGCATTTGAGGAAAACTATGATTTGGTACTGATAGATGCTCCCCCAGTTCTCGGCTTGGTGGATGCTATGCTTACCGCCTCATCTTGTCGTAGCGTGGTTATGGTAGCAAGCATTGGTATTGTGACGCGGAGTCAGCTTAATCAAGCGACAGCCATGCTGAGTAAGTTAAATCTGATTGGGGTTGTAGCTAATGGGGTATCAAACTCTAGTAGTAATTACGTACCTTATATTAAACAACAGCAATTAGCCCTGCGAGAAGCTGTAGAAAAGTAATTCGTAATTCGTAATTCGTAATTCGTAATTTTCTCGTTTCTAGCCTCTGGCTGGAAATGCATTCAAAGCGGCTCTGCCGCGAGTAAGGGAGGGGGCAGCCCCTAGGATGGCATTTTCAGTCTCCGACTGGGAATGAGGTAAAAACTACACGTTGTAGGGGTAATTCATGAATTGCCCCTACATTTTTATGACCAAAATTTAATTTTATTGCTATCAGGAAGATTTCAGTATATTTATGCTATCTTTATTGGTTTTCAGAGAAATCACTGGCTCTTTAAAGAGTAAATAAAGAATTTATTTGAGCGATCGCTATTTCTACATAGTCTTATATTCTAGAGATTAAAGCACCTTCATAAAGGCTAGAAGACAAGAGTGGACTGGTTTTGGTAAATCTATCGACACAAGAAACACCTCAGTACGATTAAACGTATATATAGATTTATGGGTAATTTCCCTCTACACATTTCTACTTTCAGTAGTTACCGGAAAAATACCAATTACCCATGAATATTGATAGTAACGTTGATTTGTACACCTCTACACCAGCAGAATTCTGCACGATGTGTGCTTGGCTGAGTGGCAAAAGCAATAGCATATTTTTGCCCTCAATTATCTCCAACTTTTTGGACTGACAACAAGATTCGGATTTGGGTCTTTGGCATTGATAGCCTTTGATAACGCCTCAGTAATTCACTCCTGTATAAACCCAAAGACATTATGACAACTTCAATAATTCCAACTCTACAGAATTTATATGATGTAACCCAGGAAAACCAAGGTAATCGCTCTGGGTACTGCACACTCCAATGGCGGCGTGGTAAGTTGTTGGTGAAGGTGCCTGGACAAGTTAAACAACCATATCTACCTGCATTAGATAGTAAGCGATCGCTAGTAGAATGCTTACAACATTCTCCAGTAAGTTTGGTAAGCATAGATCCAAAGCTGGGTGAAGCTTCACTCCGGTTTTGGGCAGATGCATGTGAAGAAGCTCAAAAGCCAATATTCCTCAGCATACCCACTGGCAAAAAACTACCCTTCAGACAATTGCAGCGACTAATTGATTGGATTGCTGCTTTAGGGTTGCTGCTATTACTGAGTCCAGTAATGCTGGGATTGATTGTGTTGATGCAGGTTTACTCACCAGGGTCACTTTTTTGTCATGAATGGCGTGTTGGAGAACGGGGTAAACTCTTTCAAGCGATGAGTTTTTGCACCCACAACACCACACCGCTAGAGCGTTGGATGGGCAAATACAATCTCAACAATCTGCCACAGTTATTTAACGTGCTGCGGGGTGACATGAGTTTAACCGGATCTCGTTGTTGGACTTTAGAAGATGCAGTACAGCTAAATAAACTACCAGCTTCGTGGGAAGTAGAGGCACAGTCTCATCTGTTACATCTGGATAGCCAAACCCTGTAATTTATCTGTGCGGTAATTGATGATTTCATCTACCGCACTGAGGCTAAAGCAAAAATTAGTTACGTAGCATCTATAGCGGTCTATCTACTTTGCCAAACTATTATTATAAAATTCATGCATTCCCAACTTCCTCAACAATTCCGTAATTTGCTCAAAGCTACCAGCTTTTGGCAAGAAAACTATTTGATATTGCGAGAATTTAAACACTTTCGCAAAATTGCAATTTTAGCTTTAATATTCTCGATTTTAGCGGCAACCTTTGAAGGTGTGAGTATTGGTTTCTTACTTTCCTTTTTGCAAAGTTTAACCAGCCCTAATGCTCAACCTGTCCAAACAGGAATAGAATGGTTTGATATTTGGATTTTGGGAGCCAAGTCATCAGCAATTAATCGCCTCTATCGCGTATCTTTGCTAATTTTATTGAGTACTTGGTTACGTGCCACCTTCAATTATTTTTCTCAAGTCTATACTGAATTATCTCAACTACATCTTGCCGACCGCTTACGTAAGCAAATCTTTGAACAGCTACAATCTTTATCGCTAAGTTACTTTGCCAAAACTCGTTCTGGTGAACTAATTAACACAATTACCACAGAAATAGAAAAGATCAGACAGGGCTTTAGTGGCGGTGCTTTTTTAGTAACAAGAGGATTGACAACTCTTGTCTACTTAATATCAATGTTTTTGATATCATGGCAACTAACGCTAATTTCAGCATTACTATTTACACTTTTAGGTGTGGGGTTGTCTAATCTGAACGCTAGAGTCAGAGAATCAAGTTTTGGGATGACAACTGCTAATGCTAATTTTACATCAACAGCCATAGAATTTATTAATGGCATTCGGACTGTTCACACCTGCGGTACTCAAGAATTTGAGCGTCAACGTTACTACAAAGCTAGCGACAAAGTAATAAGTTCTACAACAAAAGTTGTATTCACTTGGACACTTGTGAAACCAATTGCCGAAGGGGTAGCAACTACGGTATTGGTCGGAATGATTATTTTGGCTTTCACTAGCCTTGTTACCAATGGAACACTACAAGTTGCTTCTTTGCTAACCTTTTTCTTTGTGCTTTTTCGCTTTATTCCCTTCGTTCAAGATATTAATGGAACGAGAGCATATCTCAGTACTTTACATGGTTCGGCAGACAATATTAAAAAGCTGTTGACAACGGAGGAAAAATATTACTTTAAAAATGGCAAAGTTCAGTTTACTGGTTTAAAAAGATCAATAGATTTAGTATCTGTAGATTTTGGCTATGATGATGAAAATCTAGTGCTGCATAATATTACCCTGACTATAGAGAAGGGAAAAATGACAGCCTTAGTCGGAGCCTCTGGTGCTGGTAAAACAACTCTTGCGGATTTAATTCCCAGGTTTTATAATGCTACAGATGGATATCTTTATATTGATGAAATTGATATCCAGCAGTTTGAAATTAATTCCCTGCGTCGCAAAATAGCTGTTGTTAGTCAAGATACTTTTATCTTCAATACTAATGTTTGGGAGAATATTTCTTACGGGACTCCAGAAGCGACTAATGAGGAAATTCAAGAAGCAGCTAAACTAGCAAATGCACTAGAATTTATTTTAGAAATGCCCGAAGGTTTTGATACCCAATTGGGAGATCGTGGTGTTAGATTATCTGGAGGACAAAGACAGCGAATTGCTATTGCACGAGCTTTACTAAGGAACCCAGAAATTTTGATTTTGGATGAAGCAACTAGCGCTTTAGATTCTGTATCTGAGCGGTTAATTCAAGATTCGTTAGAAAGGCTATCTGTTGGTAAAACAGTAATTGCGATCGCTCACCGTCTTTCTACCATTTCTAAAGCAGATAAAGTTGTAGTTTTAGAACAGGGAAGAATAGTAGAACAAGGTAAGTATCAAGAACTTCTAGAACTCAAAGGTAAGCTTTGGAAATATCACCAAATGCAGTATGAAGTAAGACAATCGGATTAGAAACAATATCCGATTATCAAAAGACTTCTAAGCTATAAATCGGCTGTAGAAATATACAGCCGTATGCCCCTAGCACCGCAAGGCGGAATTAAAAATTAAAAAGTAAAAATGAATACAACGTAAGCGTTTTATTCATTTGGAATGGGTGGTTTATTCCCGCCGTGCTGTACTAGCTATGTATCTGTATCAGTAATTTGGTGAAATGGTATCACAAAAAACACTATTCTAAAGCCTTATTATCTCTGGCAATAAGTTTTTAGCAACTATCAAATTTAGTGAAATATACTAAAAAATAACAGAAAATATGTATCAGAAAATAATTGACAAAAACCTGATTTATCAATGCTCCAATTTTGATGTGGGTGAGGGTGGGGG
>JBGTMK010000271.1:0-18845 GCA_041743605.1 Nostoc sp. | reverse complement strand
CTTTGAGTTAGGTTTTTATTTAGATATAAACAAGATAATGATATGACACAGGTATCCCAGCCAAGACGCACTCGCATTTTACCAGCATCAACCTTAGCACCTGAAGAAGTAAGCCATCGTCAGGAACAGCGTGATGCTCTTGCTGTGCGGTGTCGTGCTGTTTTCGAGCGCTTACGTCCAACTCTGATCGAAACGTATTATAACTGGCATATTGCTATCGACCCTGAAACAGAAGAGTATCTCATTGACCCAACACTCTTGGGGATAATGCAAAAAATTCATGATGCTTATGGCAATACTAACGAAGTAAAACTTACTATATTCCGACTCAACGATACAGGAACCTGCGGCAGGTTATGATTTCAGGTTCGTTCGGGGATAATGGCGAACTATAGGAATCCGGTTTGAATTTTGAAAACATACTGAGACTTAAATGTATATCCAGCAAAGATTTTTCTCTAAAATCTGTTCAGAAATCAAATAGGAGTCCTATATTATTTGAAATTCAGCTTGTTGCTGCTAATAATGACAAATTTTCTGTTGAAGCTTTACTCGATACTGGGTTTACAGATGGGTGGTTAGCTATCAATACTCAAGACTTGGAAGTATTGGAGTGGTCATTGATGACTGCACAGATTGAAATGCGAAGAGCACGAGGGGAAGCACGATTCGATATCTATGAAGGCAAACTTATTATTGATGAAACTGAAGTTATAATTCCCGTCCATGTCGAAGATGAAATTCCTGATACCATAATAGGTTCGTTGTGGCTGGATATTATGCAGTTGGTCGTTAATAAAGCAAAAGGAATATTAACCCTTGAAATGGTAGGCAGCAATTAACTTACTTACCAAAACTTAGGAAAAGTATTTTCTATTCTCCAAGCTTAAAACCCTGGAACAAATCCAGAATCTGATTTCAGTATATTTATGCTTTAGTTGGGTAATCTTCCGATGCTCCCCAAGTGTTTACTTGAGGAGCATCGGATAATCTAGAAGCGTAAAAATCACCGACTTCTCCCGAATCCAAAACATTCTAACTATCCCGTCATCAGAATATAAACTATTGGTTCGTTTTACCGCTGACAATGCCTGACCATTGAACTTTTTTCTCTTTCTCTCGGCGGTAAGAAAAGAAATGCTCTGGAGTTTGGAAAGTACAATAAGGTGCGATCGCAATTTGTTCTGCACTAATCCCCAAATTTTCCAGTTGTAAGCTATTCACTCGCCGGACATCCAGCCTTACCTTGCCAGGATTAGGGTCTTCTTGCAAAGGTGAGTTTGGTAGCTCATGTAATGCAGTGATAATTTTTTCTTCGTCATTATGTGATATAATGCTAGCCCCGATTTCAGCAGCCACTTCAATCGAGACTTGGTAAACATCACCAGCGATCGCTGGCCCCATCGCAATTCTCAAATCATCGAGTTTACTGCCTTGAGATTGTAGTCGAGCGATCGCTAGAAGGACAATCTTCTTGGCAGTTCCCCGCCAACCTGCGTGTAGTGCTGCCACACGTCCAGTTTTCACATCCCCAATAAGCACGGGTGTACAATCTGCACTAGCAACCCAAACAGCTTGTAGAGGCTGCTCACTCATTAAACCATCCGCCGACGCTAAATCCTCCTCAGCAGAGCTTAAGAAGCTTTCAACTTCTTGGGGGGTGAGAACAGTATTGCCATGAACCTGCTTTAAGCGATAGACTGATGCCTCTGGTTGCAATACTTCTGTGATAACTTGTGGCGATCGCGGCCAAAACTGCTGGGTAAAGAAGCCGTGATGCCAATGTTCCAGAATACTACAAGTTAGATAAGGCAGTCCTTCCCAATTGCGCCAGTGCCAAGTGTGCATCTTCAACCAAACCTAAACAGAAATCACTCATCAGCCAATCAATGCTAACTTGAACAACGGAATTTGGGTTAACTGCTGTGGGATTTAATCTGCAAAACTTGGAAGCAGCCTTGCAAGCAGGGCGCAATAAGTATACATATTTACCATTTTCCCTTCACTTTTTTGAAAGCGTCTCCTCAACCAACCAAACCCTTTGGAATTTACTAAACCAAGGGGCTATTTCAGGAACAGTAGTAATTGCAACTCAGCAATCTGCTGGGCGGGGACAATGGGGACGCCAGTGGATTTCTCCGGTTGGCGGATTATATGTTTCCGTGGGGATTTCTTTTGACCACAAAATAGAGGCTACTGATAGCTACCAGCTAACTTTCGCCACCGCTTGGGGAATTGCGTCTCAATTGCGCCAATCCGGTATAGATGTTGGGATAAAATGGCCCAATGATTTAGTTTTAAATGGTCGCAAACTAGGCGGCATTTTGACAGAAACCAAAGTAAACAAAAGACAAATCACCCAAGCAGTAATTGGTGTTGGCATTAACTGGACAAATCCAGTACCAGAAACTGGAATTAATCTGGAATCGTGGCAAGCTTCCCAAGATTTCAGACCAATCTCTTGTCTAGAAATGCTAACCTCTAAAGTCTTACTGGGAATAGAATCCGGTATGGAGTGCCTTTTCCAAGAAGGAATAACCATACTCTTGTCTCGCTATCTAGACTTGCTTACAAATATTGGCGATCGGGTCTATATCAATAATCTTTCAGGTAAAGTAGTTGGGGTAACATCTCAAGGAAATTTACGAGTTGATTTAGAAACAGATGATACAAAGGAACTAATTACACCGGAAATTTATATTGAACCCGGTACAATCAGTTTGGGGTACCATAAATCTTCCGTTTAAATTTGAGGTTTGTTCAAAATTTCGCTCTTTGGGCAAGACAAACCACTAGCATCATCTCTTTAGGCTAATTACACACAACTGAGAGAACAAATGACGCAGCGCAATAATTCTGCCCATCATCGTTTGCATTACTTATGGCAGCAAGGTTTGACGAAAAAACGTTTTGCCTCAACCCTACCAGCCCAGAGCCTCTGTTGGCTGAGTAGCGTTAGCCTCCTCAGCGGCGGCTTTGTGTTTGCCCAAACGGAAACACAAATAGACAACATCGTTCCCACTGTTGAAAGTTCCCAGCCAACAGCATTTACAAATCCAGTTAAAAAACAGGCTGTTGCGCCCCAAGCCGCACCAGGGCAACCGGAATTTTCCCAACGACGAGCCAGACTCAAACAAAGATTACGCCAGCCAGAGGTTGCTCAATCAAAAGAGCCAGTTAGGCAGTCTACACCCAAAATTGAAGCTGCTGAACCTGTTGTGATTATCAGACAGTCAAAGCCCAAGGTAGAAGCCTCCCAGGTTACTCCTACAAGGGTGAGCCAGGAAAAACCCAATACTCCTGCCCGCTCTTTACCTGAAAAACTCCCAGAAGTTGCTCAACCATCAAATAACTCGAATAATACTGTTAGGGCAACGGCGGGGAAAACCAAGGATTATAATAACGCCTATATTGATCCTAATAGTTATGACAGTGGTGCAACAGGTACTTATCAAGCACCAAATTCTGTAATTCTCACAGAACGTTCCAGTGGTTGTCGAGCCATCTTGCCTTCAGGGCAAAGTGTATTAGGCGGTGTTTGCGCCAAAGTTCCCCAAAGGAGTGTAGCTGATTCTAATGGGAAAGCAGCACCTAATTGGCTCAAAAGAAGTCAAAATGCCCAATTAGCAAACGTTCCACCTGCGCGGCAAGTTGCAACTACTGGCAATACCAGCAGATTGCGTGCTGCTCAAAGTGGTTCTAGCGGTGTCACCAAGAGCGGATTTCGCCCTAATCGGTTTATTCCCACTCCCGGCGAATTCAGCCCCACAACAGTAAGTGCAACTCCCATCGCACCCAGGGGCGGAACTTTACCGCCTCCAATGGCAGATGGCAACATTGCACCACGCCCCAGCAACGTAGCTTATGACTTCTCACTAGCATCAGTATTGCCGCAAATCCCCTACACGGGAAGAGTCGCATACAGTGGTACGGGAATGATGTATCCCCTGTCTATTCCGGCTTCCATCACTTCTGTATTTGGTTGGCGAGTTCATCCAATCACAGGTAATCAACGCTTCCATGCTGGTACAGATATAGGTGCGCCTATGGGTACGCCAGTTTTGGCAGCTGCTGCTGGTCAAGTTGAAACTGCTAACTGGCTGGGCGGTTATGGTTTAACCGTTACCCTGAATCACAAATCGGCTCAACAAACCCTCTACGCTCATATGTCAGAAATCTTTGTTCAACCCGGTCAGTGGGTAGAACCTGGAACTATGATTGGGCGAGTTGGCAGCACCGGCAACTCTACAGGCCCTCACCTGCACTTTGAAGTCCGTCACCTGTCACCAAACGGGTGGGTTGCTACTGACCCAGGCGTACATTTACAAAGCGGACTAAGTCAGTTAGTACTAGGCTTACAAAGTACTCAGGTAAGCCAGAAACCAGGCAGTTAGCTAAAAGGGGAGTGGGGAATGGGGAATGGGGAATGGGGAATAATTATTTCTAATACGGTATTCTCAATAACCTACTCCCTACTCCCTACTCCCTACTCCCCATTCTTAATTTACAAATACCCGTGTTCTGCTAAGAATGCGGGTGTAATGCTATCTATACTAGTTTCATCAGTAGCTATGGCGTTTGGGTTGCCAGAATAAAGGAATTTTTCGACGTATTTGCCGAGAATATCCCCTTCTAGATTCACCAAACTCCCCGGAACCAAGTAGCGAAGATTTGTCTCGGCGTATGTGAGGGGAATTACCGCCGCTTTGAATTGGGATAGTTCTGGCTCATAAGCGGCTACTGTGAGGCTGATGCCATTGACAGCTATGCTACCTTTGGGGACAATGTACCGTGCGATCGCAACGGAAGCAATAAAGGTCATTTCCCAAGAACTAGCCGTTTGTTCTGCCACTAGCAATCGACCGATGCCATCTACATGACCCATCACAAAATGACCGCCAACTTTGCCGCCCACCCTTAGCGACGCTTCTAAATTGACATATCTCTGTTGCGTTTGCTCGCCTCCCAAAGTCGTGCGGCGGAGAGTTTCTGGTGAAGCAGTGGCGATAAACCCGTCTTTTAAAACTTTTTCCACTGTCAGGCAAACACCATCTACTGCAACACTGTCACCATAAGCCAAATCTTGCATAATTACTTCACACGATTGGCTGACACAAGTAATTTGCCAAGAATCGCCCCCTAAGGGTTCCATCTTTCCTAATGCTTGGATTAATCCTGTAAACACGGCTTTTTTGTCAAACTATCTCTATTTATTGCCTAAATTTGGCTGAAATAAATTGGTAATTGTCACATAAATCTCGAACATTCAAGTATATTTTCTGACTTTTTTCGTATAGGAATATTAACACATTAGCATCCTTCACGAGGCATACTTGGGTAAGAAGGTTATTGTCTAAGAAGACCAATTTGACTTACTCTGGTTTTCACCACAAGTTCGGAGTTTAATAGAAGCAATTATAGAGAACGAATGCTTATGTTTATTACTGTCGTCAAACCGCCCAAAAATGGGTACTATTTGTTACACAGCATCCAAGGTTCTCAAAGTATTGTAGAGGCCTAGCCAATGATTGAAATGAAAGTCGCTGGCATAGCATTAGATGCCATAACCCGCAGCCCGATCGTCCTTTTGAAAGATTCTTCAGATCGGCGGGCTTTGCCAATTTACATCGGTCAAGAACAGGCTAGGGCAATTATGGGCGCACTGGAGAATCAGAAGCCTCCCAGACCCTTAACCCACGATCTGATTGTGAATATTCTAGAGACTTGGGATATGACTCTAGAAAAGGTAATTATTCATTCTCTGCAAAAGGATACATTTTATGCAGCTTTAATTGTCCAGCAAGGCGAAGTCAAAAAGGAAATTGATGCGCGTCCTAGCGATGCGATCGCCATTGCCCTCCGTACAAATACTCCCATTTGGGTAATGGAAGAAGTAATTGCCGATGCTTCTATCCCTGTTGACCGTGATGCCGATGAAGCCGAACAGCAAGCTTTCCGTGAATTTATTTCCAATCTCCGTCCTGAAGATTTGATTAAGCGCTTTGGTAATGGCGACAGCTAGGAGAGTGCTGAGTGCTGAGTGCTGAGTGCTGAGAAAGAATAGAGAATCTAAAAAGTAAATTCTTTATTCTTTCTTTTTCACTCTTGTACAGACAATATTAATCATCTTTCTACTCAGCACGGGCTAAACGCCCCGCGACCGCTAACAGCACTCACTACTCAGGACTCAATTTATGCAATACCGACGCTTTGTGAAAACGAATCTGCGCCTCTCGGTTTTTTCTCTGGGAACAATGCGCTACTTGGCTTCTTTTGAAAATGCTCACCAAACCATTGAACAAGCCTTAGCGCTAGGAATTAATCATCTAGAAACCGCCAGAGGTTACGGCAAAAGTGAGGAGTATCTTGGTAGGGCGTTAAAAGCTGGGTTGTCAGTACCCCGAACGAAGCTTCACATCACTACCAAAATTTCAGCCACAGCAGATGTTGACACCATGCGTCGGTGCATCGACGAATCCCTAGAACGATTACAGCTAGATTATTTAGATTGCTTAGGCGTTCATGGTTTGAACACTTGGCAACATTTAGAGTGGGTGCAAGCCAAAAATGGCTGTATGCAAGCCGTAGAAGAGGCTGTTGCTGATGGTCGAGTGCGACACGTTGGTTTTTCTACCCACGGGCCATTAGAGGTAATTCAGGCAGCAATTAGTACAGATTTATTTGAATTTGTCAATCTGCATTATTACTATTTTTTTCAACGGCACGCAGCAGCGATTCAACTAGCTGCCGAAAAGGATATGGGCATTTTCATTATTTCCCCTGCTGACAAGGGAGGACGCCTCTACACACCACCTCAAACCCTAAAAGACCTGTCTTACCCGTATTCTCCCTTAGAGTTAAACTATCGTTTTTTACTTGCCGATAACCGTATTACTACTTTGAGTATAGGACCAGCGAACCCAGGTGAATTAAGAGAACCTTTACAAGTTGCTGACGATGATGGGGAGTTAACATCAGCAGAAATTTCTACTTTTGAGCGGTTAGAAAATCACCAAAAAGCTACTTTGGAAACTGATAATTGTAGCCAGTGTTATGCTTGTTTGCCCTGTCCAGAAAATATAAATATTCCAGAGGTATTGCGGTTACGTAATCTTGCAGTGGCATACGACATGAAAGACTACGGGCAATATCGTTATGGAATGTTTGAAAATGCTGGTCACTGGTTCCCTGGAATGAAAGCCAATCGTTGTACAGAATGCGGTGACTGTTTGCCTCGGTGTCCAGAAAAATTAGATATTCCAGCTTTATTAGAAGATACTCACCAAAAATTAAGTGGGAAAGCAGGTAGGAGATTGTGGGGATAAGGGAACTCCAAGAAATAAATTATTCAATATTGTGGGGTGGGCATCTTGCCCGCCATATAATCTGGGTTCTCGTGTCGCCCACCCCACAGGAGTTAATTGGATATTTTTTATCGTAAATTAAAGGGTTTAAGACCCCTACATCGGTTATATGTAGCACCCATTTCAGTCGGGGTTTAAATCCCCGTCTGAAATGTCTTTAATTTTGAATTTTGAATTTTGAATTTTGAATTGTTAATTGGAAGTCCCTAAACAGAATTCTGAATTCTGCTGTATTTTATAAAATTGTAAAATAATCAAAAAAAATAACGCCTACCTATAATGATGGTGGCGCTATTTTTTTAATTTAAATCACAGTTAAAAATATTTAAATGAACTTGCTAAATCTTTCCCATTGATTCACCGCAATTTTATTTTTATACAGCACTGCGGTTGGTTAATAAGTTCCACAAGAAAACTGCAACGATTGCACCAAGAACTGCTACCGCAACACCTGGAATGCTAAGACTAGGAGCTGCTAAAGCTAAAGTTCCCGTGCTGAAGAATACACCTAAACTACCGCCCACAAAGGCACCTATGATTCCTAACAATATTGTTCCTAGAATTCCGCCGCCTTGATGACCGGGATATATAGCTTTTGCGATCGCACCAGCAATTAGACCTAAAACAATCCAAGCAAGAATATTCATTGTTGTTAAGTTGGTAAACGTTTTTGATTGACTAGATACATATTAACTATTTTCATTTTTGGCTTAATCTACCATCAGAATTAATTATTAATATCCATAAGGAATAGGTTAATTGCTACGTTGATATCAATTTGCGTAAAAATACTTGAAAATTATATTCAATGTGGTATTTGTCTTATATTTAACCTACGCAAGTAAATTTTCGGTATAAATCAGATTCATATATAAAGAGGATTTCAAGTTATTGAGGTACACAACCTCAGTCTCAAAGTTAGAATCTTTTATACTAATGGACAATAACCCACAACTAAAGTTTTTATTAATTGAAAGCGACGGCAAACTCCATCTCGCGAGTGGGGTGGAGGGGGATAATCGCCCCGTCGATTGGGGCATTAGCCAAACAGGTAACTTGTTCCCCACGTCCCCTGCCTTTTTTGTAAATTAGAAAAAAGCTCCTAGTAGGTCTTTAACTAGGGGCTTATAAAACTATTGCTTGGTAATTGCAGTATATGCATTTTTAATTAGCTCTATCCTCTACTAGAAGAATTAAGCTAAGTTTTTAAAGACTGTTTCTAAAGTAATGTGAAGGAAGCGAAATCACCGGTACTAGCTTTTAATTTTTAATGCCACTGACTCGATGGCTAATAAGTGGGAACAGTCTACGGTAAGACCAATGCATACTTATGAAAATCAGACTGAACAAAGTTAGCAGCATAACGCCCAGAATTGTTGTATACGATTTAGTGTGCCACCAAAATCTATTTGCACCTAGTCGCACAAGCTTCCACAGGCTGGTTATATTGTCCACACTTGCGGAATCGTGAATAGTGATTGGTAAGGATGCTGCTGTGTTTTGTTGTGCAATTGTCATTTTGATTACTCCTATACACCCAAATGCTGAAGCATTAAACCAAAAAAATACGGTAAGCCGATAGATTTACTGTTATTTATATCTAATATCTCATAGCTTGATGTGAGAAGCAAGGTTTGAGTTCAACGAGTCGCGCCCAGGATTGCCCAATTTCAGCACAGCAAGAAGGTGAGTAAATTAGCTTTGCGACTGGTTACTGGAGCAGAAACTAACCCTTCGGCTTCGCTATGAGCTGATGTCTCAGGTTGCGAATCTTTTATTTCGGGAGTTATTTAGAGCGATCGCAAAACTTAGCCCATCAGCCAATGACTAATGACAATCTCCCGTTTATCGGGGATTGAAACAAAATCCCTCAATACTTTAGAGTGAATAATAAACTCAACCCCAAAATGCGATCGCAATGACTGATAAAGAACTGAAAAATCTAATGGAGAGCAATGCCAAAACAGCCCAAGCTATGTTAGATGAAATGGCGGAAGCACGGCAGGAACGTCAAGAACTCCGAGAAGGTATGCTCCAAATCCAGAATGCGTTAGCACAAATAACGAACATACAAGAGAAAATAACCAATTTACTAATTTCTCTTGATGGCGATCGTCCCACAATTCTCAAAAAACTCTCAGCACTTGAAACTAAGCTTGATCAGTTATTGCAACAAAACCCAACAGATGAGTTAGGGTAAATATTCATATTGAAGCAGAATTTAGCCATCTTTGAGTGGGGTATTTAAATCCGCCACTAATTTAACACCACTAAATCCTCTGTGTCGCGTTTTGCAGTAAAGATTTGGGGGGTCTTAAAACCCTTGATTCAGAGGATCGCTGATTCCCTACTGCTGCACTATCCGCTAGCCGTATAAAATTAATTGTGAATTCTGGCGGCTGACTCCTGAATTGTGTCTTGATAATGCCTAGACGTGTTGAAACAACATTTATTTTCCTTAAACAGTCGATAATGTAAATAAATGTAAAAATCCTCAGGCAGGACAGAAGCATCTATGCGTGTAATTTTGATGACCGGTAAAGGCGGCGTAGGCAAAACTTCCGTCGCTGCTGCAACTGGACTCCGTTGTGCGGAACTAGGCTATCAGACATTAGTTTTAAGTACAGATCCCGCTCACTCCCTAGCAGACAGTTTTGATATGGAACTGGGACACGCACCCCAAAAAATTCGCCCAAACCTGTGGGGTGCGGAACTAGATGCGCTGCAAGAACTGGAGGGAAACTGGGGTGCTGTGAAACGTTATATTACCCAAGTTTTACAGGCCAGGGGTTTAGATGGCATACAGGCGGAAGAATTGGCTATTTTACCAGGCATGGATGAGATTTTTGGCTTGGTGAGGATGAAACGCCATTACGATGAAGGTGAGTTTGATGTCTTAATTATCGACTCAGCCCCCACCGGCACAGCATTACGATTGCTAAGTTTGCCTGAAGTTGGTGGCTGGTATATGCGTCGTTTTTACAAACCATTTCAAAACATCTCGGTGGCACTTCGTCCCCTGGTTGAACCTTTGTTTAGACCAATTGCTGGTTTTTCGCTACCTGATAAAGAGGTGATGGATGCACCTTATGAGTTTTACGAACAAATTGAAGCTCTGGAAAAAGTATTAACAGACAATACTCAAACCTCTGTGCGTCTGGTAACAAATCCTGAAAAGATGGTGATTAAAGAGTCTCTGCGTGCCCATGCTTATCTGAGTTTGTATAATGTCGCGACAGATTTAGTAGTGGCTAATCGGATTATTCCAAGTGAAGTCCAAGATCCTTTTTTCCAACGTTGGAAGGAAAGTCAGGAGCAATATCGCCGGGAAATTCATGATGATTTTCACCCTCTACCTGTAAAAGAAGTTCCCCTCTTTTCTGAGGAAATGTGCGGATTGGCTTCATTAGAACGCCTGAAAGAAACTCTTTATAAAGATGAAGATCCAACCCAGGTTTATTACAAAGAAACAACTCTTAAAGTTGTGCAAGAGGGAAACCAATACAGTTTAGAACTTTACTTACCTGGTATTCCTAAAGACCAAGTTCAATTGAGTAAAACCGGAGACGAATTAAACATTACAATTGGCAACCATCGTCGTAATTTAGTTTTGCCGCAAGCCTTAGCAGCACTACAGCCAGCAGGGGCCAAGATGGAAGACGATTATCTTAAAATCCGCTTTGCTGACAACACAAAAGTTTAATTTTGTTGAACGTTTCTCTGTCAACAAAAAATTACACCTAAACATCAAGAATATTTTCTTGTATGTGAAACAGACGCAAATAAAACTGCGTCTGTTTTTATGATTTTTATGGGATTTTTATAAAATGCAAATAAATATTTTTGTTAGTAATTTGCCGTAGTTTTACTGAAGACAAAATAATGAGATGAATTTCAAAATATTATTAGATTTAATTATCTTTGTTTTGCAAATTATTAATTGAATATATTATAAACAATGACTTCTAACCCTGAACAAGATTTATCCTTATGTCGCCATGAAGAAAGTTTATTACGTCGCATTACAAACCGCATCCGACGAAGCTTAGAATTAAAAGAAATTATCACAGTGACAACGGCAGAGGTGCGATCGCTATTAAAAACTGATCGAGTGATGATTTATAAATTTCATCCCGATGGTAGTGGTCAAGTGGTTGCTGAGTCAATTTACGAAAATCGTTTGCCATCATTACTAGGGCTGAATTTCCCTGCTGATGATATTCCACTTACTGCTCGTGAACTATTTATCAAATCACGGGTGTGTTCTGTTGTAAATCTTGATACTCAAAAGATTGGTCAAATTTATCTGCGTGACTTGGAAAATGGAGAAACCATATCAGAAGAAATTCGTTACCGCCCTGTAGACTCCTGCCATATTGAATATTTGACAGCAATGGGAGTAAAGTCTTCTGTAGTAGCGCCTATTCTCTATCAAGATGAACTCTGGGGGCTACTAGTGTCTCATAATTCTGAAACGCATTTGATTTCAGGATATGAACTAGAAGCAGTACAGATGGTAGTGGATCAGTTGTCAGTAGCGATCGCTCAAAGTACCCTGCTTACTCAAGTCCGCAAAACAGCCGAACGGGAAGCGATCGTTAACCGCATTGCAACCTTACTACATTCACTGCCGACGATTGTATTACAACCAGCCCTAGAAACGGCTGTTGCTGCCTTTAATGGTGTTGGTGGCAGACTTTGCATTAGAAATGAAGCTTTAGATTTCCACAATGGCAACGTGACCAGTTTAACAGAATGCTTAATACCAGGAAATACTTGTATTAAGCTTTATATCTGTGGAGAGCAACCTGTGATGCCAGAACAAACTATATATCCACTCATAGAACAATATAGTATTTGGCAAGAACACTATAAGTCTAGTAACTACGATGTTTGGGCAATTTCAGATATATATGATAGTTCTGACTTGCGAAGTTTGCAAGTTGCTTTTCAACCAACTAAAATTCGCAGCATATTGATAATCCCACTCCAATATCGTCAGCAATTGCTAGGCTACTTAAGTATTTTCCGCAACGAAGTAGATACAGAAACTTTATGGGCGGGGCAGTATGATAGCGATCGCAGACAACTTTACCCCCGGCGATCTTTTGAAGTTTGGCGCGAATCTAAAAAAGCACAAGCTCAAGCATGGACAGCCCAAGAAATTGAACTAGCTAGAAACCTTGGTAAACACTTCGCTTCAGCAGTCCAGCAGTATGAATTACACCAACAAGTACAAGTCTTCAATGAAAATTTAGAAAAACAAGTTAAAAGACGGACAGTTGAGCTACAACGGACATCTGAACAAGAACAGGCTGTGTTTAAAGTTATTGCCGAAATTCGGGAATCTCTAGACACAGATATTATTTTTCAAACCACTACTAAAGAAGTTTGTCAATTAATCAAAGCCGATCGCGTTTCTGTTTATCGTTTCGATTCTACTTGGGGTGGTGAATTTGTTGGGGATTTCGAGGCTGCTAGTCCATACTGGTCAAATGAGTCTGAACTAGGTATTAATACAATTTGGAATGACACCTACTTACAAGACACACAGGGAGGACGTTACCGCAACAATGAAACATTTGCAGTCGATGACATCTATAGTATGGGGTTTACTCAGTGTCATATCGACAATCTAGAGCAGTTTCAAATTCACGCTTTTGTGCTTGCTCCGATTTTTATTGGGCAAAAACTTTGGGGTTTGCTGGCAACTTATCAACACACCGGCCCCCGACAATGGAAAGCTTCTGAAGTCAACTTTCTCAGTCAGATTGCAGCTCAAATGGGAGTAGCACTCCAGCAAGCTGAATTACTGACTCAGACACGACAACAGACGTTAGATTTGCAACAAGCAGCAGAACAACAACGGGTATTGTTTGAAGTTGTGGCGAAAGTTAGGGAATCTCTTGATCTAGATGCGATTTTTCAGACAACCACCCAAGAAATTTGTAAATCACTACAAGCCGATCGAGTTGCAGTCTACCGCTTCCAGGTTGATTGGAGTGGTGAATATATTGCCGAGTTTGTGGGTGATAACTGGTTAAAGTTAGTCGGTTCAGATACGAAGACAGTTTGGCAAGATAGCTATTTACAAGAAACCCAAGGTGGGCGATATCGTCACAATGAAACCTTTGTAGTTGATGACATCTATGAAGCTGGCCACTCTCAATGTCATGTTACGGCTTTAGAGCAAATTCAAGCAAGAGCTTATGCGATCGCACCTATATTTATCGGGCAACAGTTATGGGGCTTGTTAGCAGCTTACCAGAATTCTGCACCCCGCCATTGGGAAGCTTCGGAAATTAAATTTATTACTCAAATTGCCAATCAGCTTGGGGTTGCACTCCAACAAGCCCAATTGCATAATCAAACCAAAGAGCAGACAGAAAAACTGACTCAAGCTCTGCATGATTTAAAGCAAACTCAAACCCAACTGATCCAAACTGAAAAAATGTCCTCACTGGGTCAACTAGTAGCTGGTATTGCCCACGAAATTAATAACCCGGTAAACTTCATTTATGGCAATATCAATCATGTCAACAATTATGCTCAAGATTTACTCAGTATACTAGACCTCTATTTGCAAAATGACCCCAATCCTAGCCCTGAGATTCGCGATCGCGCCTTCGAGATAGACTTAGAATTTATCATGGAGGATTTGCCCAAAACTCTATCTTCCATGAAAATTGGTATTGATCGCATCCGGCAGATTGTCTTGGGTTTACGGAATTTCTCTCGCCTTGACGAGGCAGAAAAAAAACCAGTTGATATTCATGAGGGCATTGATAGCACTTTGCTAATTTTGCAGCATCGCTTGAAAGCAAAACCAGAAAGTCCGGCGATTAAATTAGTTAAAGAGTACGGTGAGCTTCCCTTAGTAGAATGCTATGCTGGGCCACTAAATCAAGTATTTATGAATGTTTTGAGCAATGCGATTGATGCTCTAGAAGATTACAAAGAATCTCAATCCAATTCTCATATTAATCAAATTACCATTCGTACTGCTATTGGAGAACTTGAAGGCAATGTCAAGAGCGTAGTAATTTGCATTACGGATAATGGCTCAGGAATACCCGAAGCTCTCAGAGCAAGAATTTGTGACCCCTTTTTCACAACTAAGCCAGTGGGAAAAGGCACTGGCTTGGGACTATCAATTAGTTATCAGATTGTTGTGGAAAAACATGGCGGTGTGTTTAAATGTGATTCTCAGCCGGGGTTAGGTGCAGAATTTTGGATTGAAATTCCGATTAGACAAATCACCAAATCGCAGCATTAACTCCCCTAGGTTTGGCTTGATGCACAAAACTAATTAGACCAAAAGCAGTTTCGATGTGCCACCGACGACCGTAAAGGTCAGCAACAAGATAAGGAGGGGAGGTAATTCAACGAAGTAGGATATGTTAGATTTTAGGCTAAGACACTGCTCTTTTTATTAAAGAATTCAATGATGAACTCATAACACCTTTGATTTGGGCTATTGCCATTAGCAACTCTAAATTATCCTGACTCAATTTTTTCATCTTCGTGGAAAGTTTGGAATCAGATTCTATTAAAAATTCTCGTGTCTCTATATCCTCATGATATTTTGGTTCCAACAAAATAATTAAATCAGAAGATTGAATACTTTTATTATCTTCATCATAAATAAGTTCTAGTTGAAAGTTATAAATATATGATGTGTATATCAAATATGATGCCTGTTCATTACTAGAAAATTGTTGCTCATCTTTGGGCAAAAATAAAGTAAACGTAAATCTATCTACATCATTACAACTCACGCACTGGGAAATTTTAAAACTTTCAATATGAACAATTTTCTGTTGTATATTTAAATAATTTTCTGTAACAAAATTGAATGGTAAAGTGACATTAAAATTGATATCTGCTGGTAAATAAATTTGGTAATCACAGCTAGGTGGAACAGTTCTACTCCGCTGCATTTCCATAGCTGGCGCTGGCGCACAAGCTAGCTGCTCATTTATTTCAAGTTTAGGTAAAACCCAACTTTTCAGCACCCAGGCATTATGAAATAGAAACTTAGCATTTTTCAAGAAAGCAACCTGATTGCCAATATTACGGACTTTCAAATCAATTACACAAGAATTAACAGAGCCTTCAAGAGAAATATCAACAATTTTGATTAACGAATCATTGTTTGCCAAATAACGATGAGAAAAACTAGTTTTATAGTTAGCTTCTGTTAGCCAATCAGTAACTTCCCTCCAGTCTTTTAAGCTATTAGAAGGCCGCTTAGTTAGTACTTCGATGTAGCGATACAATCCTCTAGATAAATCAACTCTTAAACCCCTAACTTCCCGATTGATTGCAGCAGCTATTTCACTAGGACTATAACCACAAAGCAATCCCTTCAGACAAGTTATTTCCAATGGTGTCAGTTGTTTAGGTTTGCCAGAAATTTGCTGTTTGGCAGAGGTGATATCTTGGCACAAACTTGCTAAATCCCAGTCATTTTCAGCTTGTGTAAAGGGTTGGGGAATTGGTGTCATTGTTGGATGTATCAGCTTTTAACCCATATCCTAACAAAACTCCTAAGAGTGGTTAGGTTACAGTACTTGTTGCTTTGGTTACTCTGGGGTTATGTTCCACACAAAGAAGGCTATCAAACCTATGAATACAGTAAGTGCTAAAAACCAACAGCTAGGGGGTTTATACGTCCAATTCCCTGAAGGACAACAGCTAGTTTTTCCCCTAAAACACACAGAAGTTATAGCAAAAATAGCAGGTAACTTGTCACGACTTGAGGTCATCCAAAGCTTTGAAAATCCCTTTACGCAGCCTTTAGAAGCAGTGTATGTCTTTCCGTTACCCGATGAGGCGGCGGTGGATGACATGGAAATAAAAATAGGTAGCCGCACCATCAAAGGTAATATTAAAAAACGTGAAGAAGCTGTAGCCATCTACGAAAAGGCAAAACAAGAAGGACGGACTGCTGGACTTCTAGAACAGGAACGAGACAACATCTTTACCCAATCTCTCGCTAATATCAAACCTGGCGAACAAATTGATGTCACAATTCGTTACACCGAAAGCTTAAAATTTGAGGCGGGAAATTACGAGTTTGTTTTCCCGATGGTGGTGGGGCCAAGATATATTCCGGGAACACCGATAGATGGTAGCGGTGACACAGACCAAGTTCCCGATGCTTCGCGCATTACACCGCCTGTAGTCTCTGAAGGAACGCGAACGCGTCACAATATTAATGTCACAGTCGAAATTGATGCAGGTTTACCAATTTCTCAAGTGCGTTCTCCTTCGCATCAATTGAAAATTGAACACTCAGGTCAAATTGTGCGAATTCAATTAGCTGGAGAAGATACAATTCCCAACAAAGATTTAATTCTCCGCTATCAAGTTTCTGCTCAAGAAACTCAATCTACAGTATTAACCCAAGCCGACGATCGCGGCGGACATTTTGCGATATATCTGATTCCAGCTTTGGAATATTCCACGGATGAGATTGTCGCCAAAGATGTCGTATTTTTGGTGGATACTTCTGGTTCTCAATCTGGCGATCCGTTGCAAAAGTGTCAAGAATTGATGCGGCGATTTATCAATGGGTTAAATCCCAACGATACTTTCACAATTATCGATTTTTCCGATAGAGTCAGACAGTTATCGCCAACACCTCTGTCGAATACACCAGAAAATCGTGCTAAGGCGATCGCTTACATTAACAATTTACAAGCTAATGGCAGCACAGAAATGCTCAGTGGCATTCGTACAGCGATAAATTTTCCCACGCCAGTCGGAAGATTACGCAGTGTTGTACTCTTAACCGATGGCTACATCGGTAACGAAAATGAGATTTTAGCAGAGGTACAACAGCACCTCCAACCGGGAAATCGCCTTTACAGTTTCGGTGCTGGTAGTTCAGTTAACCGTTTTTTACTGAATCGCATCGCCGAAATTGGCCGAGGAATATCTCAAATTATTCGTCATGATGAACCCACGGAAGAAGTTGCCGAAAAGTTTTACAGGCAAATTAACAATCCTGTACTCACGAATATTCAAATTTCTTGGCAAGGTGACACAGAATCGCCTGTCATTTACCCAGCCATAGCGCCTGATTTATTCAGCGAACAACCATTAGTCTTGTTTGGTCGCAAACAGGATAGAGTCGGAGGTAATCTGCAAATCTCCGGCATTGCTGCGGGCGGTAAGCACTACGAAAAAACGTTTAACCTCAAATTTGAAGAAACAGGAAATCTTGCTGTAGCGCAGTTATGGGGACGCGCTTGCATCAAGGATTTAATGAATCAAATGGTGAGTTTTGAAACCAAAGCTGGTGTAGAAGCGGTTACAGAAACAGCCTTAACTTATCAACTACTTTCTCAATACACCGCTTTCGTAGCTGTCAGCGATGACGTGGGGGTTGAACCAGGAAGCCAATATCTGTCTATGCAAGTACCAGTGGAAATGCCGGAAGCCATTAGTTACAAAGGAGTATTTGGCAGTCCTCTGGCTGTTGGTTTGGCGCAAAACATATTACTCTCAATGCCATCAGCGCTAGCCTCAGCAGAAGCTCCAGATTTTCTGCGAAAAAGGCGATCGCCACCATCTCCAGTAGCAAAAGAAGTAGAATTCTCTTTAAGCTTTGATTCCGAGGAAATGGAACAAGATGAAATATCAGACGCAGCCATCAACCATCAGTTAGAGGTTATCAGCGTCACAGGCTTGGATGAAAAAGCCTCGACCGTAAAAGATGCAGTTGTAGTGGAGAAAATTAAGCGATCGCTCCTACTTTGGAGAGTTCTTCCATCTACAACTGGTAAACTTGTTTTAATCTTGCGTATTCATACTTAACTCGTCAGTAACATGATAAACAATATAGAGACGCGAATTATCACGTCTCTATCAATTATTTAGGCGTTTTAACCTGACGTGCCATCTCTAAATAAGCACTCATATTCGCCCCTGGACGCCGACGACCATTAGAGCTAGTAGTCGAAGGAGCAAGATATTTTGGCGCAAAGGTTGTTTCAGTTGGCTGCTCTTTGATTACTTTAGCTGCTGCGGCTTTTGCATTTTTGCCCGGTTCAACTTTAAGACCCTCAGCAGTCTGGACTAGCTGAACATCAGCTGGTTTAGGATTTTTAGCTGATTTTGCCTTACCATTAGCTGCGGCAGTTTTTGTTCCGTTCAATGAATCTGGCTTGGATGGAGTTGGTGCTTCTGATGTAATTGTTGCCGTTACTTTCTTAGCATTTGATGCAACTGTCTCTGCTACTTTCTTCGCGTTTGATGCTACCTCTTTAGCAGCATCCTTGGCAGCATCTTTGGCTTCGTCCAATTCTAAGAAGTAGCCGTTGCTTTTCTTCTTCCCTGGTAATAATCCGGTAATGAAACCCAGAATACCCGAAATTAACTTTTTGATAAAATCCACTACAATTACTCCTGCCTGTTATAGTTGGAACTCAACCGTAATTGTTAAAAATTACGACAAAATGTTACATTTTCTAC
>JBGTMK010000270.1:0-2927 GCA_041743605.1 Nostoc sp. | reverse complement strand
AATACCTGCATCATGCGCTTGCTGACCACCAGCACTAAAGCAAGCATCCTCGATAATTACTGGTTCAATACCGCGCTCAAAAGAGTCAATTGCTGTCTTGAAAATACAGCTATCAGTTTCAACTCCACAAAGATATATTTTGCTGATTTGATTAATCAAAATAAAACTCGAAAAATTTTCCGTAAATGCAGAGTAATAAGGTTTATCAAAAATATTATGTATATATGGCTGAAGTTCATCAATAATGCTCGTTTCTGGTTCATGTATCAAGCTTGACCAATGAATTAGCTTCACATAATTACTGTCAGCACTATTGATAAATTTTGTAAAACCAACGAGTTTGCCAGCCTCTAAAAAACGCTCAATTAGCTTAATGACAGTAGGAATAATATGTCTGCATTTTTCAGACATAAAACCATTTTGCATATCTACTACAAGAAGGATTTCGCTCATTTGTGCCAGAATTTATTTAGATTAAGAGTTAAGACATTAAATAAAGCAATATTATAAAAGATGACATCCGCGACTTTGAGCTTCTTCCTTGGTGGCCCACAGAACGTGATTGCTGGTGATGGGGCAGTGAGTAAGGAAATCTGGGGATGGAGAAAGTAACGATTGCTAGACGGAGCCTAGTCATCGCCTCCCATCGATTCTTTCTCTTATTGCCGAAAGCCCTGCTGATGTGGGCAATTTGAGTGATGAGTAACGTGTTGTTTATTCAAGTTAATCAGGATAATATACCTCGATTAAGAATAGGAAACTTCAAATGAGAATTTTTGTTCCAGGCCGTCTTTGTTTGTTTGGAGAACACACTGACTGGGCAGGAGAATATCGCAGTTACTGACGGCAAATCACCACTATAAAGAACACAAGTTTTTTGTAGTAAAGCTTCCACTGTTTTTGCTCCTTCACGAGTCACAATTTCAATTAAGTGTGCAGTAAGACATCGTTTATTGTGAAACTGGGCTTAGTCATCTTCATCCATTAGGCGACAACGGCTTTGGGTCTTGCAAGCAAGTCGAGAAGAACGCTCTCGTACAATAGTCGCTAAATCTGGTCGTCCTGTTAGAAAAAGTCGCCAATCAGCCCAAATTCCATATAGGAAGTCGGCAATAGCACCGATAACTGGTAAGGAAGTTGCAGCATAGACCCAACCCATCCCCAGAATTTCGTAAATGCGATGGAAAACTTCAACATTTTTAACTAGCGTTCCGTCTGGCAACACAGCATGAATACGCCCCATTGCAGTTTCATAGTCAACACCGCCATCTGCTTGGGGATTGTAGTCATCAGTTGCAATATCTACAAACGCCACCAGCCCTCGACCCGCGTCCCGCTTTCTCAAAAAGTTAACCTCACGCAGACACAAGGGACATTGGCCGTCATACAGCAGTTTGATTTTCCACGACGGCAGAGTGGATAAAGGCTGGTCTAGAGAGTTGTTACAACTGTGGGATTGGATTTGTGGTGAGGACATTTTGGGATATTAACTAGGTTTATTTCCTTACATCAAGCGTAACGCCTCTGGAATTATAGGGTTTGGCCCATTCGAGCGACGCGTAGCTTGCCGCCTTCGGCATCGCTACTAGCATGAAGGGCGTAATCCCAAAACCAATGAGCCAATGATTATCCCAGCAAACATTGTGCCTGTGTTTTCTGCTTGTTGCAGTTTAAAAAAAAGTAGCGCCATAGATTAATTGCTTTACCACTAGCAATCCAATCTCTACAAAGCTGTAGCAATTGCTGTTCTCAAGACAGCGTGGGGCAACAGTAGGTGGAATGTAAGTGTTGAATTGCAGATGTTGCATAAAGCGATCGCAGTGTTGATTTTTGACGCTAAACACTCGAAGTAGAAAACAGTAATCGTTATAGAAGCAAGAGGTAGGTAAATATTTGCGTAGCCCCTTGAAGTAAAGATTACGCTTTGGGTTGAGCTTTTAATTCTTCTGCTAAGGCTTTAGTGCTTTGGTAAACAGTGCGAGTTGAAATAGTCCCAAAGGTTAGGTGTGGTGATAAATGAGATGTCGCACCAAGCTGCGAGAGCATTGGGCGAGAAAGTTTCCAATGGTAGCCAGAGTATCTTTTTTTGAGAAATGAGTCTAGTTGAGCTTGTGCTTGTGTTTCCCCCCCCTGAAAAGTAAACTTTCCCTACTGCCCAAAAGCGATGGTATTTCTGTTTAAGTTCTTCAAATGTTAGCCGTGGTAGATTGAGTGTGATTTGAGCCGTATTAATAGTTGCTGGTGTTTTATACTGGGATTGTCTTTGATAGGTGTAGTATTCGTTAAACCACTGGTCACGTTGCTCTGCTGATTGCAGAAAGTTGTTTAGTCCAATGTGATAGTCAAGGTTTAACTGCTTGTAAAAATCAACTATAGTTTTATCCCGGCTGATACCATACTCTACCTGCACATCACGGCTAAAAAAAAGTTTGGGTTTATATCCTGCAATGATTAACTGCCTAGTCAACTCTTGCACGATGGTTGTAGAATTACCTTCAAATAAGTACAGCCGACTACCTAACTTTTGCAGATTTGAGTTGAGATTTTCCAATGACTCAAACAAGAAGCGGACTCTCTTCTTTCCGACATCAGCCCAGGTATAAAACCAAGGGTCAATAATTCGGAAAATGAGTCATTAAATCACACAGCAACAAGATTGCTCCAGGGAATCTTGGGACAGTCAAAAGCTGGGCTGGCATTATCTAATGGTGATGAGATTAAGGAAATAGTTAAACAGGAAGTAAATGCTTTAGCTGCGTCTACACCTGATGGGGAAGAGATAAAACTCCTTGCTCCAAAGTGCTTTTTCCAAATATCGGAGAATTTATCGGGTAACTGCGCGACCCAGCAGGTAAGTCTCCAATACCCCCAGATACTGACTCAATCGCAAAGCATTTATCTGCACTTAAATTTTGGTAAACAATTAA
>JBGTMK010000269.1:0-4573 GCA_041743605.1 Nostoc sp. | reverse complement strand
GTGAATGGTTTTTGGAACGATTTCCCAATTTTAAAGCCATAGAAATTAGTAATTTATCCAAATATCAATCGCATTTAACTACAATACCCTGTTATCGGATGTTTCCTCAAGATAGGTTAGGTGCTGGTGCGTTTACAGTCCTGTTTAAAAATACTAATGACGATGAAGATGAGCGCGAAGAAGTAGATTTAAATACAATATCTTCGCTGTATATCTACCAAAACATGAAAAAATCAAGTTAGTTACCGAATAAAGGCAGAGGGCAGGAGACGGGAGGAAGAAAATATAATTTTTGTCCTCTGCCAAAAGAGTTTAGAGCAGAATGGCAATTTGAAAAAAGAATGCGACAAATAGACCATTGTAGAGACGCGATGAATCGCGTCTCTACCCAAGGATGTGTTGCAATCATTAATTGAATTGGTATAAATTTATTTATGGGGATTCCTCCTACCTCCTGCTTTCTTACTGATTCCCCCTAATTACTCAATCTGCCTTATCAGCAATTTTCAATTAATCATCTGCCAAATCTTGAGAATGTTCTCACCACTCCCACCACCGGCAATAATTTTTCCATCTGGGCTGATGGCAACAGCATAAATATATCCAGAACCAGTCTCTAAACTGCGGATTTCTTTTCCTGTTAATGGATTCCAAAACTTAATTGTCTTGTCACTACTGCCACTGACAAGGGTGACACCATCTGAACTTGTGCTTGGCAAAAAGGCAACAGAATTAACCTTATCATTATGTCCCTTTAAAGTGTGGATTAACTTTCCTGTCTCCAGATTCCACAGTTTAATTGTCTTGTCTCTACTACCACTGGCAAGG
Organism: Nostoc sp.; assembly: GCA_041743605.1. Lineage (GTDB taxonomy): Bacteria > Cyanobacteriota > Cyanobacteriia > Cyanobacteriales > Nostocaceae > Nostoc. The sequence continues at coordinate 3,745 of JBGTMK010000269.1, read as the reverse complement.
GTAAGGCCATCGGGAGCAAAAGCGACTGAAAGAATAGATTCTGCATTTCCTTCTAAGGTGCGGATTAACTTTCCTGTCTCCACATCCCACAATTTAATTGTCTTATCCCAACTACCGCTAGCGAGGGTTTTGCCATTAGGACTGAAAACTACAGATGGAACACCATTGATATGTCCCTCTAAGGTGCGAATTAACTTTCTTGTCTCCAGATTCCATAGTTTGATTTTCATATCCTTACTTGCACTACCACTAGCAAGGGTTTTGCTATCACGACTAAAAGCGACGGAAGTAATTCCGTCGCTATGTCCCTCCAAAGTTCGGATTAACTTTCCTGTCTCCAGATTCCACAGTTTAATTGTCTTGTCCGCACTACCACTAGCAAGGGTATTGCTATCAAGACTGAAAGCTACAGTCCAAATCCAATTAGAATGTCCTTTTAGGGTGCGGATTTCCTGCCCACTTGCCAAATTCCACAGCTTGATTGTCTTATCATCACTGGCACTACCCAGAGTTGTACCATCAGAACTGAAAGCTACAGAATTCACATCGCTGTAATGCCCCTTAAGGGGTTTGGGTAGAAAATAATTTTCCGAGACACTCTTGCTTTTTTGGGACTGAATCGGCTGAGTCATAGGCTGAGTCATAGGCGAAGAATATTCGCTCACTTGCGGGGGACGATTTTGGAAATACCAAATTCCCCCTAATCCCAACGCCAAAATGCTAGAACCTAACAGAATTTGACTTTTCAGCTTACTATTTGGTTGTGGTGAAACTCCCCCCTTATTGACTAGAGTGTTTGTAAATGTTGGTGTAAGTATAGTTGGTGGAACTGATGATAATGGTGATAGCTGACGTGTCAAGTCAGTAATGACTTCATCAGCCGATTGATAACGCTTTTGGATGTCTAGTTGCAATAGCTTATCCAAAATTTTACCCAACTCTATAGACACAAAAACCTCATTCTTACCTGGACTGGTCAAATGTTGCCGCCAAGACGAAACCCAACCATAACCTTGCTGTATCCACAGTTGAGATGGGCGAACTCCAGTCAGAAGATGAAAACAAGTCGCTCCCAAACTGAATAAATCACTGGCTGGGTAAGCTTTTCCATCTTGCATCTGTTCAAGTGCAGTATAACCGTGTGAGCCAATAACAGTGCCCATTTTAGTCTGCACTGTTGCCGTCAGCACTTTGGAAGCCCCAAAATCAATCAGCACTAATCGCCCGTCACTTTGACGGCGAATAATATTCTGTGGCTTGATATCCCGATGAATCACTCCCCGCTGATGGATAAATTTCAGTACCGGCAGTAAATCTAGCAAAAGTTGGCGAATCTCTATTTCGTTATAATTTCCCCGCGTTTCACATTCTTTGAGCAAGTTTTGCCCATCGATAAACTGCTGCACCAAAAATAGATAACTATTTTGTTCAAAATAAGCCAATAAAGTTGGAATTTGGGGATGTTCCGCCAGTTCTTGAAGTCGGCTAGCTTCTTGTTTAAATAGTTCAACGGCCTTTGTTAGTGGCCCAGTTCCCTGAAGTTTTGGTGCGAATTGCTTAACAACACAGCACTCATTCAGCTTGTGTACATCTTTTGCTAGATAGGTTCTACCAAATCCGCCTTCATCTGACAAAACCTGAGTAGGTCGATAGCGACCTCCCAGTAAGGGTATCAATTCCGCCTTACAACTGTGGCAATAGTTGTTTTTGTCAGGATTTAGGGGTTTTTGGCAATCGGGATTCACACAACAGAGCATACTGGGAATCCATTTCAATTGGGGTATATATTCATTTTAAGTCATGCAGTATAATCTCTCTTGTTAGTCAATATCACTCAGATACCACACAAACCCCCAATTTCCTTACCTCATCAGGTATTGAACAATTTAGATAACTTGGAGAAAGTTGTGCATAAGCGATGCCTGCTGACGAATTGATGGGCGTCAAATCTGCTTATGCTTGGAATTTATTAATCCGGCAGCATCTGGCTAAGTTTTGCAAAAATATCTGAACAAAATTCCGAAAAGCAGCAATTTCAGTTTGTAGCTCAGTATATACGTACAAAATTGAGATTTACTTTAGAAGTTTGAATTTAGCATATAGTTTTTCCGGCTTAATGGTGACAAAGATTTTATCTGTGTGGTAGATGCACATTAAGAAATTGGTGACGGGCAAAGACTAAATTTTAGTTAGCCTTAAAAATCAGTTAGATTTCTTCGCTGGAAAGAAACGTCAAACAAAGGGGAAATTAAATAATTACATCGCTTAAAGAAAAAAATCAGCAAAATTAGGAGCATAATTATGCTATTAGAAAACAACAAGTATCGTCGCAAATTAAGCCGCATTTTTATTTGTTGCTTGAGTAGTAGTTTTTTGGTAACAAGTCATTTACTGCCTATCAGTGCCTTGGGAAGACCGCAAAATTCTCAAGACTTTCTAATTGCTAAATCACCAGATGAGAGACAACCAGAAGCTGTAACGAAAGGAATTGAGCAAATTCCTGCTTCTCAAGCGTCAATATCTCCAAGACCGAAGAAGATATCTGTTGAGTCACCAGTACAGCAGACTCCTCGTGTATCGTCTAAGCCAGAAAATTCCCAGCCAACATCCAATAGTCCTAGTTCCAATTCAGGGACACGTCGTCAAGCTAGTTCCAATTCAGGGACACGTCGTCAAGCTAGTTCTAATTCAGGGACACGTCGTCAAGCTAGTTCCAGTTCAGGGACACGTCGTCAAGCTAGTTCCAGTTCAGGGACACGTCGTCAAGCTAGTTCCAATCGTCCACCAGTTTCTCAACCCGCGACACCTACTTACAAGGAGATTAACTTTGTAGATGTTGCATTGGGTATTTTGAGTAAGAGAGACTTTCAATCTCAAGGTAGATATTTTCATTTCTATGAGTTTGAAGGCAGAGAAAATCAATTAGTCCAAATTAGGCTGATTGGTAGTAATGACACACGCAGAACAAATAACTTGAGTTTAAATCCTTTGTTATTTTTGCACGATCCTGATAATAATATCATTGTCAGAAAAGGCGCTTTGGATAAAAGCAGTGGTGGCGATGATGCATTCATTTTTGCGCGACTACCTGTCAGTGGCACTTACAAAATTGCAGTTACTAGCCGAGATCCCGGTGAGATAGGTCGCTATAGTTTGGCTCTTAGGAATGATAGAGCTAGTTATACTTTAGATGAAGCAGGTCAATTAACTGCTAAAAGCTCAACCCTGAAACAAAATGGTGGCGCTTATAATATTTCCAATTTTCAAGGGAGAAAAAATCAGCTTGTTAGTATTCGTGTAGATAGTGTTGATGAAGAGTTTTCTCCTTATATAGCTTTGCTAAATTCTCAAGGACAGACGATCGCTATCGATAAAGACAAGGACAAAGATGGTGTGTATACTGGTTTGATTGACCGAGCTAGGTTGCCTGAAGATGATACGTACTACATAGTTGTTACTTCTAAGAATCCACAGGAACGCGGTAGATATAGATTGACTATTTTCTAAGAGGTTGTTTGAAAAGTGTTTCGCTGTGACTTTAGTCACTTTTAGATCCCCCTAAATCCCCATTAAAAAGGGGGACTTTAACTCCGCTTCCCCGCTTTCTAAGGGGGTCAGGGGGGAGCTAAAATTTTTTATACCGACAAGAGGACTTTTCAAACATCCTCTAAGAGGTTGTTTATAAAGCAGGGTAAGCGCATCTCAAACCCTATTGACACGGTGGTTTTGGGGTTCAGCCAAAGCA
>JBGTMK010000268.1:0-2625 GCA_041743605.1 Nostoc sp. | reverse complement strand
CCAATATTATTTACCTATCAACCTGGTCAGTTTATGACGCTGAACCTGGAAATCAACGATAAACCAGTCAAACGCTCTTACTCAATCTCTTCAACTCCTTCACGACCCCACACTTTAGAAATTACAGTCAAGCGTGTTCCTACACCACCAGATGTTTTGGATGTACCGCCTGGTTTGGTTTCCAATTGGTTGCACGACAATCTCAGAGTCGGTAGTGAAATCAAAGTCAGTGGCCCTTTGGGAAAATTCACTTGTTTTGCCAACCCCAGTCAAAAACTATTGTTTATTTCTGCTGGGAGTGGTATTACACCGATGATGTCTATGTCAAGATGGATGATGGACACTGCTGCTGATTGCGATATTGTCTTTTTCCATTGCGCCCGCAGTCCTCGTGATATTATTTATCGCCAGGAACTAGAGTTAATATCTAGCCGCCAGCCTAAGTTTCGTTTAGCGATCGCCATTACCAGACCCGAAGCAGGCCAAGCATGGTACGGCTTTATGGGCAGACTCAACGAACAAATGCTGAATGCGATCGCTCCTGATTTTTGGCAGCGCACAGTATATGTCTGTGGGCCGAATGCTTTCATGCAAGGGGTAAAAACTATGCTACAGCAAATCGGATTCCCCATGCAAAACTACTATGAAGAAAGTTTTGGCGGGGCGAAAAAGGCAAAACTCCAGCCATCGGTTCCGGCTCAAGTAATCACTGAGGAAGTTACCAAAGTGACAACAGTAGTACCAAAACCAGTTATTTCCACCCCAGTTACTCTTCCAGTTAAAACAACAGGCTCTTTTACTCTAGTGTTTTCCAAGTCTGGCAAAGAAATTACCTGCACTGGAGAAGATCCGATCCTAGAGTTAGCTGAACAAGAAGGAGTGGCGATCGATAGTAGTTGTCGCAGTGGAGTTTGCGGTAGTTGTAAAACGCGGAAGCTTCAAGGAGAAGTGAAATATCTAGGAGAACCTGATGCTCTCGATGAAAGCGAACAGGAGGAAGGCTATATTCTTACTTGTATTGCTCACGTTAGAGAGCGAGTTGTGATCGATGCTTAGGATCAAATAAAATAATTGCCTTGTTTTTGGGCAATTATTTTATACACCTGAATACTGGGAAAGTTAATTTATCAAAAAGATAGTGTTGCGCTTGGGGGCTACCATTAGTAGTGGCGATGGCAAAAACTGCGATCGCTCCACTTTTGGGCATCCACACTGTATCCTAGTTATAAATTTATTACATGATTCGACTGATGTTATATGGTTGCCAACAAATACTATTAAATCCTGACAATAACCTAAAGACAATCTTAGAGTTTTTGTGTAGTGAAGCAACAAAACTCTCTAATTGCGGAACTTACTATGCACGTCAGCTTTACTTTAAGACTGGTCTAATTCCTAGTAAATTTGATTTAAATAAGGAGCTATCTAATAATATTCATTTTGCCGCCATGTATTCTCAAGCAGCACAACAATGCTTAATGAGTGTAGCAGAGTCATTTAAATCATTTGTGGGGCTACTTAAAGGGATAAAAAATGGGACTGTAACGCAAAAACCTAAGCTTCCAGGATATCGAGATGGCGGATTAAGCTTAGTAACATATCCGGCTCAAGCCATAAAACTGAAGCCGCAAGGCTTACGCTTTCCGTTGGGTAGCAAAGTAAAGACATGGTTTGGTTTGGCAGAATTTTACTTGCCAATGCCATCTAACCTTGACCACAAGCAAATTAGAGAGTATCGAATTCTTCCTAGAAATGGTGAATTCTATCTTGAATTTGTCTACAAACTTCCGACTATTAAAGCTGATGTAGATTTCAGTAAATGTCTTGGTATAGACCCAGGAATCAATAACTGGTTAACCTGTGTCAGCAATGTTGGCACATCTTTGATTGTCGATGGCTTACATCTCAAGAGCTTGAATCAATGGTACAACAAACGAATATCTGTTTTAAAGGAGAATCAGCCTCAAAGATTCTGGTCTAAACAATTAGCTCTCATTACCGAAAAGCGAAATAGACAAGTTAGGGATGCTGTCAATAAAGCTGCTCGGCTGATTCTAAATCACTGCATTGAAAACAAAATAGGAACAATCGTTTTTGGGTGGAATCAAGGTCAGCGCCAAAATATAAATCTTGGCAGCAAGACCAATCAAAAGTTTGTTCAGATTCCTACTGCTAGGTTGAAAGATAGAATCGCTCAACTCTGTCAACAGTATGGATTAAGATTTGAGGAAACTGAAGAAAGTTACACCAGCAAGGCGAGTTTTTTAGACTCTGATTTGTTACCTACGTTCGGCGAAAAACCTGAAGGGTGGCAAGAGTCTGGTAAGCGAGTTAAGCGTGGTTTGTACGCTTGTGCAAATGGTACAAAAATAAATGCTGACTGCAACGGCGCAGCAAATATTTTAAGAAAAGTAGCGGTGAAGCTTGGGCTAGACTTAAGCAGAATCAGTAGTGGCGACTTGATAGCGCCTTTAAGAATCCGGTTCTGGATTTCTTAAGAATCCCCATCCGCCTATGCGGTGGGGAGTATCAACTGTTCTACAAAATTAGACTCAACTAAAATATTTCAGCTTGAAATAAGCAGTATCTAATCTGACTTTTACAAGGTGTTTCAAATGTTCGATT
>JBGTMK010000267.1:0-4979 GCA_041743605.1 Nostoc sp. | reverse complement strand
TATGTCGCCTGTCCTTCTTGTGGACGCACTTTGTTTAACCTTGAGGAAGTGCTACACAAAGTTCGAGAAGCCACTAAGCACCTAACTGGTCTGGATATAGCAGTTATGGGTTGTATTGTCAATGGCCCCGGAGAAATGGCGGATGCCGACTATGGTTATGTTGGCAAAACACCTGGTTATATTTCTTTGTATCGTGGCAGAGAGGAAATTAAAAAAGTCCCAGAAGACAAAGGTGTAGAGGAATTAATTAACCTCATTAAGGGAGGTGAACGCTGGGTAGAACCGTAAGGGGGGAAGGGAGCAGGGGGAGATAAGGGGAAAAAGTAGAATAACCATGCCCCATGCCCCATACCCAAAAACTTTGTATCCTTAAACCATCAAGTTCGCCGGATTGTCAAGTATTTTGTTTAAATTAGAAATACATGCTTGGTCTGTACAGTGGTAGCCTGTGTTAGATTGAGCATACTGACTATAAATTTTCCCTCTGACGCAACTGTCATTATGGTGATTACAAAAAATAGGCTTGTTTTGGCTGCTACGGTAGTGACACTCTCCACGATCGCTGTTACTAGCCTTGGCATTCATTCGCGAGGTCAGGCTTTATTTAAAGCAAGTCCCAAAGAATTGGTAGATGAAGTTTGGCAAATTGTTCAGCGCCAATATGTTGACGGTACTTTTAATCAGGTAGATTGGCAGGCTGTTCGTAAGGAATATTTGAGCAAGTCCTACAGTAATCCGCAGGATGCATATAAGTCCATTCGGGAAATGCTGAAAAAGCTAGAAGATCCATATACCCGATTTATGGACCCACAGGAATTCAAGAATATGCAAGTGGATACCTCTGGAGAACTTACGGGGATTGGGATCACTATTAGTCAGGATGAAAAAACAAAGCAATTGGTTGTAATTGCCCCAATCGAAGATACACCAGCCTTTAAAGCTGGTGTTTTGGCAAAAGATGTCATCCTCAAAATCGACAACAAAAGCACCAAGGGGATGGATACTAATCAGGCAGTATCGCTAATTCGAGGGGAACCAGGAACACAAGTCAGCCTAACGATTCAGCGAAACGGTCAAACAAAGCAGCTTAACATCAAACGGGCGCGGATTGAAATCCATCCAGTTAAATATTCTCAAAAGAAAACTCCAGCAGGTAATCTTGGTTACATTCGTCTGAACCAGTTCAGCGCCGGTGCTAGCAAAGAAATGCAAAGCGCCATTAAAGATTTAGAAAGCAAGAAGGTATCTGGATATATTCTTGATCTGCGTGGTAATCCAGGTGGTTTGCTTTTCTCAAGTATAGATATTGCCCGAATGTGGTTAAATAAAGGCACAATTGTTTCCACCATTGACCGCCGGGGTGAACGAGAGCGAGAAGTGGCAAATGGACGCGCTCTGACAAATAAACCATTGGTAATATTAGTAGATAAAGGTTCAGCCAGTGCCAGCGAAATCCTCTCAGGTGCGTTGCAAGACAACAAGCGTGCAACTTTGGTGGGAACTCAAACTTTTGGTAAAGGATTAGTACAATCAGTACGTCCTCTAGAAGATGGCTCAGGGTTAGCAGTAACAATTGCCAAATACCACACGCCAAATGATAGAGATATTAATAAGCATGGTATTGATCCAGATGTGAAAGTGGATTTGACTGATGCCCAGCGACAGGATTTGTGGCTCAACGAACGTGACAAACTTGCTACTTTAGCAGATCCTCAATTCGCTAAAGCAGTGGAAGTGATTGGTAAACAAATTTCTGCTAAGGGCACAACCACAGCAGAAAAATGAAAAGGCAGGAATAAAGTTAGGAGTGAATAGTGAAGAGTTAAGAATAAAGACTTTCATTGTCAATTCATAACTTTTAACTCAAAACTCCTAACTTAAACTGGTTGACACTTTCCAGCCCTAATAAGTCCAACACGCCGAGCGATCGCTTCTTCTTGCGAACTCAAAGGCCCCCACTGTTCTATAATCTCTAAATTATCGTCGTCAACTTGGTCGCTGGCGATGACTTCACAGTTTCCATCAGACCGCTTGACAATATGCCAAGTTTGTGAATCTTTCATATTTTAAATAAAAATCTTGTTTTTATAGTCAGAATTTTACGGCATACAGAAAATATCTTCGCACTTGCTGAAAGAACTATGAATAAGGTAGACTACGCAGCAATGAGCGACCAAGAGCTAAAGAGTTACTTTATCACCCACAAGGATGATAAGGAAGCCTTTTATGCTTACATGGATAGACGAAAATCTCGTCATCGTGATGCTGCAATACAATTAAATGATCCGGCTTGGGAAGAAAAGATAATAGCTGTGATTCAGAAACAATTAGGTTCTAATTGATAACTTAATCATTTCATATTCTTAATCGAGGTGGACAAAATTTTTGTAGCCCCCTCGATTTCTCACATAAATTTGCTTTTGGCTAATACCTCCGCTCTTTTGGCTCAAACATAGTAATTGCCACCGGTCGATATTGAATGTCAATTCCCGCTGGTGAATAGTAAGCCATTGTATGTTTGAGGAAGTTTGTATCATCTCGCTGGGAATAATCTTCGCGGAAATGAGCGCCACGACTTTCTTGGCGATTTAGGGCTGATGCCAAAATAGTTTGTCCTACTACCATCAAACTTCGCAATTCTAAAGCTTCTACGAGTTCTGTATTCCAGCAACTACCTTTGTCATCTAAATAAATTTGCGGGTATTTTTGTTGTATTTCTTCTAGTTTGTGCAAACCTTCTGTCATTAATGCCTCAGTGCGGAAAACACCACAGTACTCAGTCATACAATCCTGAAAAGCTTCACGGACTTGGTTAATGCGGTACTGTCCTGGTTGTTCTAGCAAAGCTTGAATTTGTTGCTGGGCTTCTGTTACATACCGTTGTTCATCTACAGAGGGTAACTTACGTTTTTGCACAAATTTGGCGATCGCAGCTCCAGTTCTCTTGCCATAAACCACACACTCCAGCAGTGAATTACTCCCCAGACGATTTGCACCATGTACGGAAACACAAGATGTCTCACCCGCAGCAAAGAAAGCATCAACTAAGCCATCACCACTACTACGGACTTGCCCATCAGTGTTAACTGGGATACCACCCATACAATAATGAATTGTCGGCCGCACTGGCATCGGTTGAGTTACCGCGTCAACGCCTACCAAGCGATGGGCTTCTTCCCAACAGAAGGGAACGCGACTCATAATTTTTTCTTTGCCTAAATGACGTAGATCCAGATAAACAAAGGGGCCACCAGCACTTCCATCAAGATGAATACCACGTCCGGCGCGAATTTCGTAAGCGATCGCTCGTGAGGTAATATCACGAGGAGCCAGTTCCATGCGACTAGGTGCATAGTTCGCCATAAAGCGATCGCCTTCACTATTAATCAGATAAGCCCCTTCTCCCCGTACCGCTTCCGAAATCAGCACCCCTACGGGATATAAGCCAGTGGGATGAAACTGGACAAATTCCATATCTTCCAGGGGCAAACCTGCGATCGCAGTCATCGCCAAACCATCACCCGAAGAAGCATAATCATTAGAGGTAGTGTTATAAACGCGACCGTAGCCCCCTGTGGCGAACATCACCGCCTTAGCCCGCACCACCTCAATACGTCCATCCAAAAGATGGAACATCACCACACCCTTCGCCTCATTTTCTTCCAAAATAAGACGCATCACGTACCACTCTTCATAAACTTGCACCCCATAACGCCGCAAATTATTAACCAATTCGTGCAAAATCGCGTGACCTGTCTTATCAGCAGCATAGCAAGTGCGGTTGTGGGAATGTCCGCCAAAAGCCCGTTGGGCAATGCGCCCATCGGATAAGCGAGAGAACAAAACCCCCATGTGTTCCAAGTCAATCACCACACCCGGCGCTTCTTGGGTGAGAATTGCTACAGCATCTTGGTCTGCCAAGTAATCAGAACCCTTGACAGTATCAAAAGCGTGTGCTTCCCAACTATCTTCTGAATCAACATTTTTCAGTGACGCAGCCATACCACCTTGAGCCGCAACTGAATGGGAACGAATTGGATGGGTTTTAGCAACCACAGCAATATTTAAACTAGGGTCAGTGCGGGCAATTTCCACAGCAGCGCGACACCCTGCCAATCCACCACCGACAATAATCACATCATGTTCAAGCATATTTACCCCCCGACTGCAAACCACTGCTGTTCTATTGTAGAGACGTGATTAATCAGGTAGTGCGTTGCAACAGCGACATCTCTACAAAAAAATTCCCTGCCTATAGACAGGGAAGTTATGACAAATATTTGAAATTAGGAGTGAAAAGTTAAAAATGAAGAGTTATGAGACAGATAGAATCACTCATAACTTATAACTCATAACTCCTAACTCTTTAGCTAGTTACTTGTACAGGTTGTTGCTGAGACACATTACCTGGCATAGGTTCCATTTTGGTTCCCGGGCCTACAGGAGTGACTTCAATATGATTTAACAAGGTAGTGACAAACGCAAACAACAAGAAAGGTAGCGATAGCAGAACGACAAGACCCGCCGTTGCTAAAGCGTACACAGGTCGCTTGGCACCCATCAACGCCAAAGCTGATGCCAAACTTAGAGTAATCGTAATTAACCAAACAATTATTTGGCCGTAGATATCACCAAAAGTCAGGGTACAGACAAACCGATACTTTTGAATATTATTTTCGCTCATCACATTGGCCTCAAGTCTCTCCTAATAGGTTCTACCTTAGAACTATGTTTACCTTCTAGACAATTTCTAAATATTTTTGCAAGCTTTGTAATATCACTTCACAATCAAGCTGCCAAAAGCGGCAAGGCAGCTATGCTGAAAAAAGCTTCTCCCCTTCTCTGCGAGATGCTGCGCGAACATGTGAAAGGTCGTAATCCTGATGACCTCTTCAAGAAATACTCTCTTTTCTTTAAGCCAACAGAGATTTTGTCATCTGCCAAATTCAGGATATTCACAATATATAGCAATCCTATTT
>JBGTMK010000266.1:0-18190 GCA_041743605.1 Nostoc sp. | reverse complement strand
AGGTGTTAACTGAACAGGCACACTAACTAGAGACTCACTCGTAACACTAGAATCAATTTCTTGTTGTAATGTAATAGGACTTTTTACAACTGAAGACTCAGTATTAGGTACAGCAATATCAGTTTCAACGGTTTCAGGTGATGTGGCGGTAACTACTGGTGCGTAGACGCCTAGCGGCTTGTTGTTAGATATTGCGGTTTCAGCAATCTCAGGTGATGTGGCGGTAATTTTTTCTGCTTCAACAATCTCAGGCGATATGGCGTTAGCTACTGGTGTTTCAACAATCTCAGACGATATGGCGTTAGCTACTGGTGTTTCACTAATCTCAGGTAGCGCTAATATGGGCTGATTTTCTGTAGACTCGCTGGTAGTATTCTCAATATTGCTGTCATGTTCCAGTGAATTCATATTTTCTGAGACATCTGAAACATTAACTGCTATAGCAGATTGTGACTCTGAAGTGACTAACTGTTCATTGCTATCAGAGTTTCTGAATAAACTAGGTGTATCTCCAATATTAGCGGAGGTAGGTGTTAACTGAACAGGCACACTAACTAGAGACTCACTCGTAACACTAGAATCAATTTCTTGTTGTAATGTAATAGGACTTTTTACAACTGAAGATTCAGTTTTAGGTACAGCAACATTCACTTTGGGTGCAAAGCTATCCGCCCCCATAATATTTTCATCATTCGCTAAAGTATGGACTAAGGTAGGTGTATCATCAACTTCAGGTGAAGTAAATACTGACGATAAAGCGGCTGAAGATTCAGAATTAGGTAGAGCAACATCTGCTTTGGGCGCAAAACTATCCGCCCCTATAATATTTTCATCATTCGCCAAAGAATGAAGTGTGTCATCAACATCAAGTGGGATAAGTTTTGAAGATAAAGCTGTATTTTCTAGAGAATTATCAGCTACAGCATTATCTGTGACAAAATCATTTGCGGTACTTTCTGATCTTAAGTCTGGTTCAATGGCTCGAATTGCCTCAAAATTTATATTTGTATGTGGTGATTCTTCTGGCTGCGATGAAGAATTTATGGTTGGTGATACCTCTTTTTTCTCTATTAAATTTGTTTGGGAAGTGGTGTTTTGATTATCAACTATAGAAGGAACTTGATATTTAATATCCTGTTGTGGTGGCGTTGGGCTGACTGGGATATCTGAGATATTAACTGATTCTGATGCTTCAGTGATTATTTGTTGTTCATTATTGCTAAAGTTAATATATGGGACAACTGTTTGCTCTAAATTATTAGGTAAAGTTAATTTTATAGGTGAAGTATCTCCTATTTCACTTATAACATCGTCTAAATTAATCTCTTTTGGTGATATCAAAATACTTTCTGTGACAGATGACTCTGCACTAGGCGAACTATAGGGTAACTCAGAGTTTAATTGCTGACTATCATTAGTAATATTCTTGAGGAAAATCGATTTATCTTCAATATTAGGCAAAGTAGATGTCGTTATACTATTAACAGAGTTATTGCCAGTTGTAGTATGCTCCGAAGCAATATCAAGTTGTAAAGGATCGAGTTCCAAATTAGCCTCAACCGATAGAGGCTCATCTGATGCTAATAAGCTATTTTCATTAAAACTAATAGGAACGTTATTTTCATCAACAAATTGCTCAACATTCTTAGCCACTGATGATTTAACTGCTTTTTTGGTCTTAGATTTTGGTTTTGACTTTTTTTCTGGTGGCTGTTGAGATTTATTTGTTTTTTTAGATTTAGATTTACCTTTAAGATTTATTTCTGATGACGCATCATTACTCGGATTTTTCTCAATGCGAGTTAGCATTATCTCTGGAATACTGTTTTTTACTGGTTCATTACTATTTTCTGGAGGAGTTATTGAATCAGAAGACTCAAACTCAAGTAGTGAAAACTCACTATTTATATCCTGAGTATCCCAACCGATTAATGGTTGTATCGATGGTTCATGTTCACGAGATAAGAAAAATTTAGAGGATGTTACTAATGCTGGTTTAGTTTGTATGGGACTGATAAAATTACTTCGTAGATTCAGAGAATGAGACTCTTTTCTCAATAACATTCTATGAGAATTAGATAAAGATGATATTATTCCAAGTGGCTGAATATTGTTTCCTAATGGAGATTGAATATTTTGCATAGTTATAGTTTAGAAATAGCCAATTAACTAGAAACGAAATATCCTGTTTTTTGATTTCGTTGTACAGAAGTTCCTCCTCCTGTAGCTCTTGCTACTTGTAAACCTTCATAAGCTAAAGTTAATTCTTCAATGGCAACTGCTTTGCCATCTGCTTGGAGTGCTGGTGTTTTCCAGGTTATAGGAATAGCACCAATCAAAGTCCAACTCATCATCGTTTCACCAGCTTGATTGAAAATCAGAATATTGACATTGCGTCGAGATGTTTTCTTTTGTTCATCAAAAACTGCATTCATCCAGTTCCAAAAACCTGGATGATCGGTAACTCCACGTTTAAGAGTGATGTCTGCAAATTCTGTATGACCTAAATAAATTCTTTGCTGGTCGTTGACACCACCTTCTTGAAAAACATTTTTCTTAATTTGAATACTTAATCCTGTACATTCGGCGAAAGATGCAGCAATAGAACTGTCTATCTCAACATAAAAACGATTAGTAGTGACATAATTTAATTCGTGAGTAATGTTGCCGTTATTAGCGCCTGTAGCCATCACAACCACCTTTGGGAATTATAATTACCAAGTCTTTCTCGCTGCGATCGCAAGTCCTCTAGCAGCAGTTTATATACGTGTTCTGTGAGTTGGTTCAAGAGCCGCGAGTCATTGAGGTATTTACCCGCAGCATTCGCCGCCTTGCTAGCCGATGAAACCCCTGCATAGCCAGCAGTACCACCAACGTCTCCATCGAATGTGAAAAAACTCTGTTGCTGATTTGAGTCCATAAATAAAAAAACTCTCCCTAAATCAAGGCTAAAGGTACTGCATCAGAATCAAAAGTAGCCAAAAGTCGAACTTAGTTTTTCCCTAGATTCAGACTTTTGAGCAATTGTGTTAAAAGTGCGATCGCAGTAATCTAGGTATTGGTAACAGCAAAATATTCATCTAGCTACTGCTTGGGTATCAGGAGAAGAAAATGAGAGAACAGGTTAGTCGGCAGAAAAAAACTACTACAGGCTTCTCAATTCCATCCCTGAAACACCCGACACCCGGCTTTGGTTTGGAGTCGTCGGCAATTTCACGCCAAGCGGTTCCAAAAATACAACCACTCAAACCAGTTACTCACGATATCAGTCGCATACCACTGCGTACTCAAGCAAAACTCTCAATTAGCCAGCCTGGAGACATTTACGAACAGGAAGCTGATAGCGTCGCACAGCAGGTAATGCAAAGAATGGCGCAGCCTGTAAATCGCCAGTCTATCCAACAAGAAGCATTGCCAGAGGAAGAAGAAGAATTGCAAATGAAATCTCTGGACAATAGCACACTGCAACGGGAAGAATTGCCAGAGGAAGAAGAAGAATTACAAATGAAATCCCTGGCGGATTCCAATATTCCCTCGCTGCAACGGGAAGAATTGCCAGAGGAAGAAGAAGAATTACAAATGAAATCCTTGGCAGATTCCAATATTCCCTCGCTACAACGGGAAGAGTTGCCAGAGGAAGAAGAAGAATTACAAATGAAATCCCTGGCGGATTCCAATATTCCCTCGCTACAACGGGAAGAGTTGCCAGAGGAAGAAGAAGAATTACAAATGAAATCCCTTAATGCTTCGCCTAAAGCAGTTACTGGGATGCAACCCTTAAACAAACCTCTCACCCACGACATTAGTCGAATGTCACTGCGTCTACAAACAAGACTCACAGTTAACCAGCCAGGAGACATTTATGAGCAGGAAGCTGATAGAGTCGCAGGGCAGGTAATGCAGAGAATGAACCAGCCGGGAAATCCCCAGTCTATCCAACGAGAAGCATTGCCAGAGGAAGAAGACCAATTACAAATGAAATCTCTGGCAGATTTCATTACTCCCGTAGTACAGCGCAAAGGTAGAGGGGGGATAGCAGCAACATCAGAGCTAGAAACTTCTATCCAACAAGCTCGTGGAAATGGGCAGCCCCTTGCAGATGATATCAAGCAACCAATGGAGCAAGCATTTGGGGCTGATTTCGGTAGTGTCCGTGTTCATACTGATGCTCAATCTGACAAACTCAATCAATCTATACAAGCTCGTGCTTTTACCACAGGGCAGGATGTGTTCTTCCGTCAGGGTGAATACTCACCTGAAAGTAATGCTGGCAAGGAATTACTAGCCCATGAGTTGACGCACGTTGTCCAGCAAAATGGCAATGCAGTACAGCCTAAATCCCTTCATCTCGCACGAAAAGAAAACAAACTCCAGACAAAACCGATGCCGACAAGCTCTGCGGGATATCGGCTAGCCATCCAACTGCGGGAAAATTCTCAAAAACAAACTGAGGAAGATAAGCAAACAAATTTAGAAGCCGTAGAATCCAAAACTGATAAAGAAAACGGCGAACAACAAAATCAGGGTACGACAGAAAAACATCCAGCTACTCCCACACCACCAGATGATAGAGGGAATGGAACAGATCCACCCCCTGCAAAAAAGATTGATGCAGCAACAACTCAGAAACAGGCTGAGTCAAAAGATACTAAAGCTAACACAGAAAAAATCGATCCCCAACAGCAAGCTCAAGGTAAAGAAGGATTACCTGGAGGAAATGCAGGTAAAGCATCCGCAGAATTACCAGGAGCAGATGTAGCCAGTCCAGGAGGATTATCTAATATAGCAGTTGGTGGTAAAGCTCCAACTTCCCCTAAAGATGACCCAGCATTTCAAGCGGTAGTCGGCACAACAAAAGAGGTTGCAGGACTTGAGAAAAAACACCCACCTGCCAATAGCAAAGCCCAAGAAGCTCAAGCCGCAGCCCAACCCCCAGGTAATGAAGTAGATAGCAAGGCGCAAGCTAATCAAGTTGGTGAGATGCAACAAGCCCCAACGCCAGGATTTGACGCCGCCGCCTTCAAAGCCAAATTAATGGAGCGCATTGCTGATATGGCTCCCAAGAACTTGGAAGAGGCGGACAACTTTAAAAATAACAACCAACTTGACTCTGTTAAAAGCGATTTGAGTGGTCAGGTGAAAGAAGAACAGAAAACCTCTCAGGGTGAGCTAGCAGAGAAAACCAAAGAAAAACCTGATCCCAGTGGGATTGAGGCAAAACAAGTAACACCACTGCCAGGGAAAGAGCCAGGGGCACCGCCAGCAGGTGTTGGTGCAGATAAAGCCGCACCCAAATCTAAGGGACAAGGTGAAGTTGAAGCACCCCTGCAAGATGACAGCAAGAAACTTGACCAGCAGATGAAAGAGGCGGATATTACCGAGGAGCAATTGGCAAACTCCAATGAACCGGAGTTTCAAGTAGCACTCGCAGCCAAGAAAGATGCTCAAACTAATGCACAAGAAGCGGCGCCACAATATCGCCAGCAAGAGCAAGGCATACTAGCAACCGCTCAAGCTACAGCAGAAGCTACAGCGCAGCAGCATTTGCAAGCAATGCATGGTAGCCGTACTCAAAACCTGGGTCAGGTAGGGGAACAGCAGGTGGGTGCCAAGGGCAAGGATGAGCAAGCACGGGCAAAAGTTGCTGGTGAGATTAATAAGATTTATGACAAGACCAAAGGCAAAGTTGAGAAAACCCTCAGTGAACTAGACGGGCAAGTTATACAAGCCTTTGACACTGGTGCCGCTGAAGCCAAAAAAGCCTTCGAGGATTACGTTGGCAAGCGGATGGACGATTATAAGAGCGATCGTTACAGCGGCATTTTGGGGCTAGGAAAATGGCTGGTAGACAAATTATTTGGTATGCCCTCAGAGGTGAACGCTTTCTATCAAGAGGGACGGCAGCTTTACATCAATCAGATGGATGGTGTCATTAACAAAGTTGTCGCCATTATCAGTAAAGGACTGACCCAAGCCAAAGCAGAAATAGCCAATGGTAAGCAGGAGATTCAGAATTATATTAGCCAACTGCCGCAAGACCTGAAAGGAGTCGGTCAACAAGCAGCCGCAGACATTGACAGCAAATTTGAAGAATTGCAACAAAGTGTTGACGATAAGCAAAATGAGCTAATTGACACCCTAGCGCAGAAATATCAAGAGAATTTGGAAGCTGTTGATGCCCGCATTGAAGAGATGAAGGCAGCAAATAAAGGTTTTATTCAAAAAGCTTTCGACTTCATCGTGGGAGTGATCAAGACGATCATTGAACTGACCAAAATGCTTTTGGAAGTGCTAGCGCGAGTTGCTGGCGTAATTGGGCAAATCCTCCAAGACCCGATTGGTTTCTTGACTAATTTGATCCAGGCTGTGAAGCAAGGCTTCCTCAACTTCATGAATAATATCGGGAAGCACCTCCAGCAAGGATTAATTGGCTGGCTGACTGGCGCTATGGGAGAAGCCGGGATTCAAATGCCAGAAAACTTTGACCTCAAAGGTATTTTTAGCCTAGCAATGCAGCTTGTGGGCTACACATATCAAGCAATTCGCACCCAAGCTGTGAAACGATTGGGTGAAGAAAAGGTTAGCCGATTGGAACAAACTGTTGATGTATTTCAAGTCTTAGCCAGCGAGGGAGTAGCTGGGATGTGGCAGTTTGTCCAAGACAGGATTGGCGACCTCAACGCCTTGGTGATCGAACCCATCAAGAACTTTATCATTGAAAAAGTGATTACAGCAGGGATTGAGTGGATTCTCAGCCTGTTGACCCCAGCTTCAGCATTTATCAAAGCTGCCAAGGCGATTTACGAGATAGTCAAATTCTTTATTGAACGCGCCCAGCAGATTGCAGACTTAATTAATGCAATTTTAGATGCGATTGGTGCGATCGCTAGTGGTGCGATCGATCAAGCCATTAAAGGCGTTGAAAATGCCCTAGCGAAATCTTTACCAGTGGTCATCAGTTTCCTAGCAAGTCTTTTGGGCTTGGGTGGAATTGCTGGCAAGATTCAGGCAATCTTCCAGAAGCTGCGGAAACCGATGGAAAAAGCAGTTGATTGGGTAATTGATAAAGGTGCAAAAGCGTTTAAGAAAGTTGGTAACAAGGTTAAGAATAGCAAGTTTGGTAAGAAGGCTGGAGAACTGAAAGATTCGGCGAAGGAAAAATATAAAGCCGGCAAGCAGTGGGTTGAGGATAAGAAAGAAGCTGGTCAGCAATGGGTTGAAGGCAAAAAGAAATCCGTTAAAGATAAGTTTGACAAGTTTGGTAATAAAGTCACAGATAAGCTAGATTTTGGCAAAGATAAAAATCAAGAAAAGGCAAATAAAGAGGAAACAAGTAAGGCCGCTCAAGATAAGCGAACTTACAAAGAAAAAGAACAAGATTTACAGGCTGCTGTGGCTCAAGTCAAAACACTTTCTCAGCAACCTGATGCTAACCCTGAATCAATCAAGAAACAATTACCTAGCCTTAAAAATACCTATCGTCTCAAAGAACTTAAACTCATTAAAGGACAGAATAAAAATTATCAGGTTTATGCCGAAATCAATCCTTCAGTTACCTTAGATTTACCTACCTTAGATTCTGGAGATAGCGAAGTAGAAGCTAAGTTAAACAGCTTAGGCTTTTTTAAAGCACAAGATGTAGAGCGCATAGTTACTTCTCTCAAGAAGATAGGAGGTGGAGATGCAGTAGGCAAGTATATTAAATTAGGTATTTTTGACAAATGTAAAGGCTATAAAGATTTATTAAGTGGTCTTAAATTAAAAACAGAAATTCCTGCCATTCTTCAGGCAATGAATAAAGGACAAGCTCTGTTCAACAGTGGACAGAAAACCTTATTTTTTGAGGAAAAAGCTTCTCAGATTCCTCATTACGATATCGATATTGGTGTTGTAAGTCCCGACGGTT
Source organism: Nostoc sp. (assembly GCA_041743605.1). GTDB lineage: Bacteria > Cyanobacteriota > Cyanobacteriia > Cyanobacteriales > Nostocaceae > Nostoc. The sequence goes on along the minus strand of JBGTMK010000266.1, from coordinate 10,284 downwards.
CATTTTCGTTAGCTTATCAACTGAAATATGTGGAAGGAAATGCTAATGTCGCCAAAAATGCTACAAAAGCAGCCAAACAGCTTAAAGATGCTCCCGCAAACGAAAAATGGATTGAAATTCAAGTTCATGATGGCACATGGGAAAATTTTGAGGCTGAAGGTAGAGAGAAAGGAATTACAATGGGTGTCAAAACTCAGTATCCTAATATTTATTTAAAAATTATCTTCTCCGACGGCACAGAAAAAATTTATTAAACATTAGGGAAAAGCTTATGATTGTTGACAAACATTTAGGTTGTGTAGCTGACTGGTGGTTTGAAGATCGTCGTAGTCTCGTTATACCTGACAGTCGCATCAAACTTCATCAACTTCTATCAATGTGTCAGAATGTTACCGAAATTCTAGAAAATTATCAGCTACTGCGTCCATCTCAGATTTTTTTTTCAGGATGGCTACAATATAATACCGAGCAGGATAGCCTTACCAAGGTACAACAGCCAGATAGAATAATCACCCTTGTTCAAAAAAATAATACTCATTCTTTGTTAGCTGATTGTGAAGAAATTCTCGATCAATTAGAAACCAAACAAGGTTTTCTCTATCCCATTGATGTAGAAATATCTGGTGTAGGCATAATTTTAGATGCTCACAAACAGCCCCAGGAATTTCCTGATGTTACTTGGCTATTAGGAAAAACCTTAGATGCCCATATTGTAGATGTTAATACTCAAAGCGATGCTTGGCTTCCTTATACATTGTTAGCAGAACCACAAACGAAAGTCTGGGAATATAATGCTCCCCGCCTTAAATCTGCACTAGAGGAAATCACAATGAAATTAGGTATTTCTCCAGTTACCGATAGTCATACTCAATACGCAATTATCGAAGATTTCACCCTGATGAATCATACAGATGCTAACGATCAAATTATTCCAGTTTATAATTCAAACTAAAAGCATAATCGTACTTTTGGAATATAGCAAAAGAGAAATATTTTTGAATACTTTAGCATAATTAAAGTTAATAAGACAATTATAATTAAAGTTGAATTTGATAAAGTAGTATAGTAAAAAAATACCAATATTCACGCTATCGAGCGACAATGCTAAAAATTCAAACCGCAGTGCCTTTCAAGTTGCCGCTAATGCAAGCAGAAATTTATAGGATATGGTAGGTCAGACTGAAAATCATCAATTAGACAGCGAAATAACCCTACACGACTCCTCCCAAACCCCCTTAACCGTTCGCGCGATCGCCCTATCTCTCACCAAACAAAACAATGAACTCATCGCGTGTCGCCTCACCTTCCAAGTCAACCCACAACTCTACCAACGCATCGATACCGCCGCCTTATTCAATCTCAAACCAGATGCGCGTAACCCCCTATCATCTGGAAAATTCCTCTCAGAACCAGACATTACAGCACTTACGGCAGCTATGAGGTACATCCCCAAATCTGAAAGCTTTGATAGGAGAGAGCAAGGAGAAAAACTGTATTGCATAATAGCCGCAAGCGCTGTACCATTGATACCAGTCTTAAACCTGATTTATTACCACTACTAGCAGAACACGCCATCAACATTGATGAAACGGCAAAATATATCCTGAATTTAAGCCAAGAAGAACCCGAAAACCAAATCCTCTTCACCGAAAGTTGGTTGGGTTTATCTGTTAAACAGCAACAAGAATCAGGCGAAATCGGCTATCGTACTCTTTGGTCTTATATTAGTCCAGAAAATCTGGCTCAAACAAACGTTTCTGGTGAAGGAATTGCTGAAGGCATTGTCAACTTTTTTAAAGATTGGACTGAGGCAAATTTATCTGTAAAAACTCAGAAAGCATCTGCCAAAATGCTGGAAGGAATCGATAAATTTCTGACAGAGTTAGCTGATATTAACCTAGATGACATAACACAAAAAATAGAGACAAATATTCCTTCATCTCCTACAAATAGTAATATTTTTGAAGCAATAATCAATTTCTTCCAAGCTGATGATTGGCCGTTTGTACAACTTCCAGGACAGCAAGCTTTACAAATACCGTTCCAAGGCGAAAATGGCAAATGGAATTGTTACGCTAGAACAAGAAGTGAACAAAATCAATTTGTTTTTTATTCAATTTGTCCAGTTAACGCACCAGAAAATAAGCGGTTGGCTGTAGCAGAGTTTTTAACTAGAGCTAATTCTGGCATGATGATCGGCAACTTTGAGCTAGATTTTAACGACGGCGAGATTAGTTACAAAACCAGCATTGATGTCGAAGGTGACAGACTCAGTTTTGCACTTATTCAACGGGTGGTTTACGCTAACGTCACGATGATGGATGAATACCTGCCAGGGATTTTGTCTGTTATTTATGGTAATGTCTCACCAGAAGAAGCGATCGCCAAAATTGAAGGGTAGTTAATAAGCCATTATTCGCATCAAAAATTAAAGAGATAGCCAATAAGCCAAAGCATTTTAGAATAATGACTAATAACCCTTAAGAAGCCGATCGCTGCTGGTCAATTTGCAGTGAGATATTTTCCCGCACGAGTTGCCAAAAGTGCTTGATTGGGGGAATTTGCAAACGGTCTTGAGTTGTCACCATAACTACTCTACGAGTCAAACTGGAAGCATCTGCTAAACCACTAGTATTATTGCTGGCTAAGGAACGAATCGCCAGGGTAGGGTCAAGACGAGCTTCCAGTAATGCTGATTGAGGTAGCAAAGCTATCAGTTCTCCTTGGCGCACGACTCCCCGAAAGGCATCTAGGGTATTTACCTCTAAAGCTGACTGGAGTGTAGCTTCCATGCGCTCAAATCTATCTTGTATTAAGCGTTGCATCCCATAACCATCTTTAAAAACTACTTGGGGATAACGAATTAGCTCCGACCAAGGGACGAATTCATATTGTGCCAGGGGATGATTGGCTGCGGTTAAAACTTCTATAGGTTCATCATAAAGTACTTCTACCACCATTTCTCTACTGGTGGTTAAAAAGCGATTATTCATCACAATTGCTAAATCTACCAATCCATCTTTGAGGACTTTCAGGGCGCGATCGCTTCCTAATGAAGTCACTCGCAATTGCACATCTGGATAATCATGACAAAATTTTTGCAACACTGGTGGTAAGTAAGATCCACAAAGCGAGTGAATCACGGCAATGCAAAGTTCTGGTTGCTTTCCGGCGATTAAATCAGCTAATTCTTCTGTAGCAGTCTGCCACTCTTGGCAAATTTTACGGATGCGGGGTAGTAAAAGTTCACCTCCCAACGTCAATTTCGCATGACTGGTTCTGTGAAATAGTTCTGTCCCCAAATCTGCTTCTAATGCTTGAATTTGGCGACTAATCGTCGATTGGGTAATACCACACGTTCGCGCTGCTTGTTGAAAGCTGCCGGTTTGGGCGATCGCTAAAAAGGCTTGCAACTGCTCTAGGCGCATTTTTATGTAGCCTGAATTACATTTATAGCTTTCATTAAGTTAACGGTTTTTTATTCGCAATTTAGTATACTTTGTTACGGTAATTTTTCTCTGATTTACATTTGTGGAAAACAGATTTGACTGCCTTAATCGTTAATTATGTGCTTTGTACGGATTTTTTCGGAAAATATCGCCAAAAAAGAATTGACTATTTTCTGCTGAAATATATGAATTTTTGGATAAGACTTTTAATTCATCACATCATACGGCGGATTATTAGGTTTGAGCAACACAAGTTTCTTTTCTGTGCAACTTGCGGATACAGCTGCGATCGCGTCATATTTGCATTTACTAATTACGAATTATATTGATTATTTCTATTCTGTCTGCTGCACCACAATGTTAGGCTGCTGGCGTTGGGCAACCTGAATTAACAACCTCAATGCGTCATTCACCGTTTTATCATTAGGAAAAGCTTGGGCAACATCGGGATCTAAAAGTACTAAATTTGTTCCTTAACGATACCGCTCAATATACTTACCTCTGATTCCTCCCTCCATTTGAGCAAAATCGTACTCAGAACGTAATTCGTCTTCCATTTCATTCTCAATTTCTTTGTTCATAAAACCTTTTCTCCTGACAGGTGGCTTTTCGAGCGCTGACAACTTTTACTTTTTCTCCTCCAAAAAGCAAATATAGGCTGATAATTTCTTGCTTGTATTATATTAATAAAGCGAGAAACTTATCAGCCTGTAAATCTTATTTAGAGTGAGTTCAGCTTAGGCTAACCTATCAAGTCCGCCTTCAAAAAGATTCTTGATGGCATCTCCGAAGTCCGCACCCTCTTTTGCTTTGGTAAGTTCATCAAAGATATCTCCATCCGGAGGCTGTTGAGTTAAAACTTCGCGTTGCATTGTGTAGAAGTGGGTATATACGCCTTCGGTTTCTAATTCAGCCGTCATCATACAAAAGCCTTGAACACCCAGGTAGTTCAAAAATTCATGCATGGTCTTTGCTTTGGGTTTGAGTCGCTTGCCATTCACATAAAGATTCATAATCTCATTGGTCATACCCCGCCCAAGCAGTTGAACACGAATTTGAAGAAACTGGTATGCCTTTCTCGTCGATACGGAAGTTGTGGAAATTATCGTAGCAGTCATAGTAAAATACTCCTTTGAAGGTGCTTTAGGAGATGACATGTAGAACACTGCATATTGATCAATGTGAATCTACATCTTTGGTATCTTGTCAGAATATATGGCAAGTTACAAAAGCTCCTAATAAATAGAGTTCCCTTATGAGTAAATGGAGTAACACAAGATTAGAAGATTTGATTGTCAACTAGATAATCTCAAAAATTACCATACTCATGACTTCACTAAAACTTGAACACTAATATATAAGCTCTAAGTACTAGCCTTTTCAAGGTGGCCAGCGAAGATACGTTGTTTCAATGTTACATCTTGAATCCTCCGCTCAGATTTTGGGCTTTTTGAAGGTTGAAATAACCAATTCTCGGTCTAAATTTAACCACCTTGAAAGGGCTGGCTCTAAGTACTTCCCTATCGTTGTTTGAGTGAATTTACCACTCAGCCAAAGCAATCGCTATTCCTTGTTTTAAATCTGGTGTGATTGCGTTATTATTTGCGAACTGCTGTAATTGTTGATACACGGCTTCTCCATCCAGATTTTTTAGTGCCGCGATCGCGTGTAGTTTTACCGATGCATTAGAATCAGCTAGCAGTGAAATCAATGGTTCAATAGCTTGCATTTCGCCTAACTGCCCTAGAGACAAGGCGATCGCACTTTTTACATTAGCAATCTCTGTGGCTGGATGCTGCGTTAGCGAAGCTCGCCGAAGGCATCGCAGTATTTGCAGTAAAATTTCTGCGGCTGGTGTAGTTAACTGCGGTTTTTGCACTCGTCCTAAAACTGTAACAATTTCTTGCCAAAGTGTCTCTGAAGTGCTTTGATTAAACGCTGTTTGCAAATATTCCAAACTGGATGGTGTCCCCACCCAAACCAAAGCGCGGATGGTTTCTAATTGCAGTGGTAGCGGTGTATGGGGTGATATTAGCAGATCAAATAAATGTTTTGCAGCGTCATCACTACCCATTCTGGAAAGAGAAACTGCGGCTGCACAACAAACATCAATATTAAAGTCGTAAAGCTTGGGTTGTAATCTCTTCACCAAATCTAAGGCTTCGCGTAAGTCGGGGCGAAAACCTAAACCAAGCACTGCTGCACGCCTAACTGTGGCGGCTATATCATCTAAAGCATTTAACAATACGGGTGGTACACGTTCGTCATGAAAGCTGCTGAGGGCTTCAATTGCGGCGGCGCGGATTGCGGGTTGTGGATCTTGAACTACACTCAACAGTGGTGTGATAGTTTCTGGTTGCGGAATACAGGAAAGCGATCGCACTGCAAAAAGCCTTGTATCTTCATCTGATAAAAGTTCAGAGAGTCCAGCGATCGCAACAGTACCCATTTGCCCTAATGCTGTAGCTGCGATCGCCTTGAGTTCTTCATCATCATCACTTTTCAACAATTCAAGCAAAGGTGCGATCGCATCCGGGTGTTGAAATTCGCCTAAAGTCCGTGCTGCATACCAGCGTAATTCTTCTTCTGCGTCTTCATCTTCTAGTATTTCAATGAGTGGTGGGATCGCAACATTTCCCAAATGAGTCAACACTTTGGTAATTTCCCAGCGCTGTTGAAAATCCCCCATCTCTAACATTGAAAGTGCTAATTTCAGCAAATATTCTCGATTTTCAACTACTTCTAGATTTTTCCAATCTGTCGCTAAAATTAATTGTTGTAAATATTGAATTAGTGATGACCAATCAGCCGTGTCATGTGCTGTCTGGGCTTGCACCAAAAGCTGATTGATATTACTTACCATACCCTGAATTGTGAACTATATGAATACAACAAAAGTACAAATTCGTAAATAAATTGCTGCTTTTAACTGCCCTTACTCTACTTTTTAGTACATCATTACACAAATTTTGAACACCTGTTCCATCTCTGAATTTAAGCACTAAAGTGCATATTACGAATTACGAATTACGAATTACGAATTACGAATTATTTTAACTTGGCTTGACTACAACTGAATTGCCCTCAATCTTGGCGGCGTAAGTTTTAAGCCCTTCTGTTGCTGGGCCTCTTTGCACTTTCCCGTCAATCCCGAATTCTGAACCGTGACAGGCACAGGCGAATTTTTTTGCCTCAGCTTGCCATCCCACCGTACAGCCTGAATGAGGACAGGTAGGGTTGACTGCTGTCAGATTTGCAGCAGATGTGCCGACTACCAACACAGGCCCAGCAGGTGAGTTTTTCGCCAGTAATTGACCTGTTTTATCTAATTCTGCCGAAGTGCCTACTGTTTGCCAATCTCCAGATGTTGAAGTTGTTTGAGAAGAACAGGCTGCGATCGCTACTGGTAGAGAACTCGCAATCAAGCCCAAACCTACCCAATTAATAAAATCACGACGTTTCATAGTTGCTGAAATAATATCTAAGTTTTAGTCAATTTTGGATTATCACTTCGGTCATTTCAAATACTCTTCACTAAGCACTTTGCCTTACTTGTTGGTGACTTTGATGCAAAAAATGCATCTGTTTTATACGGTTTCAGCAATTTTACTAAAAAATCGTAACAATTTATACGATTTTAACAGAAATTTCACCTTAAGTTATGAGTATCGAAATTGTTACATGAACATTCTCTAAACCTGCTTGACAAATTTCCCAGATGTAGATTACGACAACTTTTCTTTAACTAACCACGGATTTGAAGTTTCACGTTGAAATGCTTTTGAGCAACAATAATCAGCCGTAATCGAATATTAAGTTTTTATTCCCTAACCCTCGTAGCATAGGTGTCAACTTAACGTGAAACCCTTGTCAAGACGTGATATTAAGTTCACTCGCTGACCATCACGATCCGCGTTACCCCACCCTAACCCTCCCCTTGTAAAGGGGAGGGAACTGGATTTCTTTTTCCCCCCTTGGAAAGAGGGGATTAAGGGGGGTGGCAATAAACAGTTGACACCAATGCCCTCGTAGATACACCACCTGATGGAACTACGGGTTGATTGATATTGGCTAATTAACATCACCAATTCTCACAAGAGTCAGCCTCATGTCAGACACAACAACTACCAGCCTGAATAAGTTCGAGAGATTAAAAGCAGAAAAAGATGGACTCGCTATCAAGAGTGAGATAGAGAAATTTGCCGCCCTGGGCTGGGAAGCAATGAACGAAACAGATCGCGATCACCGGCTCAAGTGGGTAGGCGTGTTTTTCCGTCCAGTTACCCCAGGCAAGTTTATGATGCGGTTGCGGATGCCTAACGGTATTCTTTCCAGTAGTCAGATGCGTGTTTTAGCCCAAGTGGTACAGCGTTACGGAGATGATGGTTGCGCTGATATTACTACGAGACAGAATATCCAATTACGGGGAATCAGGATTGAAGATTTACCAGATATCTTTAATAGATTTCACGCAGTTGGTTTAACCACTATCCAATCAGGGATGGATAACGTCCGCAATATCACAGGTGATCCAGTTGCGGGGTTGGATGCAGATGAGTTGTACGACACACGAGAGTTAGTACAGCAAATTCAAGATATGCTCACCAACAAAGGCGAAGGGAACCCAGAGTTTAGCAATCTACCACGGAAGTTTAATATTGCGATCGCAGGTGGAAGAGACAATTCAGTTCACGCTGAAATCAACGACTTGGCTTTTGTTCCAGCATTTAAGGAAGGGAGTGGAGAGTGGGGAGTGGGGAGTGGTGAAGAATCTCCTACTCCCTACTCCCTACTCCCTAATCCCGAACAAGTATTCGGCTTTAACATCCTCGTCGGTGGCTTTTTCTCAGCTAAACGTTGTGAAGCGGCGATTCCTCTGAATGCTTGGGTACTTCCTGAAGATGTGGTAGCTGTATGTAGAGCCGTTTTGGAAGTCTTTCGTGATCATGGACCACGTGCTAATCGGCAAAAATCTCGCTTGATGTGGCTTATTGATGAATGGGGTTTAGAAAAGTTTCGAGTAGAAGTAGAAAACCGTTTGGGTAAATCATTAATACCCGCAGCAGCAAAAGACGAAATAGATTGGGAAAAACGCGACCACATCGGGGTATATAAACAAAAACAACCAGGATTAAATTACTCAGGCTTGAACATTCCCGTCGGGCGTTTGTATGCCGAAGATATGTTTGAAATTGCTCGTATGGCGGAAGTTTACGGTAGTGGAGAAATCCGCTTTACAGTTGAGCAAAACATTGTTATCCCCAACATTCCTGACTCGCGTTTAGCAACATTTTTAACAGAACCGTTGCTGGAAAGGTTTTCTATTGATCCAGGTTTGCTGGCGCGATCACTAGTATCTTGCACAGGCGCACAATTTTGCAACTTTGCCCTCATTGAAACCAAAAACCGCGCCCTGGCAATGATTAAAGCCTTAGAAGAGGACTTAAGCTTCACCAATCCAGTGCGAATTCACTGGACAGGATGCCCCAACTCCTGCGGACAACCCCAAGTTGCAGACATTGGTTTGATGGGAACTAAAACCCGCAAAAATGGCAAAACCCTAGAAGGCGTTGACATATATATGGGCGGGAAAGTCGGCAAAGATGCTCATTTGGGAACTTGCGTTATCAAAGGCATACCATGCGAAGACTTGCAGCCAGTATTGCAAGATTTACTAATCAAAAACTTTGGGGCAAAACTCAAGCAAGAAGCTTTACTAATTAGTAACTGCTAGTACTTATTAGGGGTATTCGGCATTGGGTAAAACTCATACTTTGACCTTAAAGGCTTAACCCTCGACCTTAAAGGCTCATCTTCTGCTACCACTTCACCGTATTTTATTCAATTAGAAAGATTAGAATGCTTAAAAACTTATTTTCATTTAGCGATCGCTACCGCATCTTACATCTAACTTGGTTCGCTTTCTTTCTATCATTTGTAGTCTGGTTTAACTTTGCCCCGTTTCAAACAGCTATCAAAGAAGCATTCAGCCTAAGTGAAGGACAAGTTAGGACTATCGCTATTTGTAACGTTGCCCTGACTGTGCCAGCCCGCATCATCATTGGTATGGTTTTAGACAAATATGGGCCACGGATTACTTACTCAATCTTGCTGATGTATGCTGCTATTCCTTGTCTGGCTTTTGCATTCGCCCAGAACTTCAGCCAGTTGATCATTAGTCGCTTGGCATTAAGTATAGTAGGTGCTGGTTTTGTAATTGGTATTCGGATGGTTGCTGAATGGTTTCCTCCGAAAGAAATTGGCATCGCAGAGGGGATTTATGGTGGCTGGGGTAATTTTGGTTCAGCAGGTGCGGCTTTTACCTTACCTTCAATAGCAGCAGCGACAGCTTTTTTTGCGGCTGGTCAACTTAACTGGCGGCTAGCGATCGCTTTGACTGGGATAATAGCCGCTATCTATGGAGTGATCTATTTCTTCAACGTTCAAGATACTCCCTCTGGCAAAGTTTATCAGCGTCCTTCTCGTCACGGTGGCATCGAAGTTACTAGCAAGAAAAGCTTTTGGTTGCTGATGTTGACTAACATTCCCTTAGTTGGCATCTTAGCCGTGTTAGCTTGGCGCATCTCTCAAATTGGTTTACTCTCTCCAACCCAGTTATTTATTGTCTACCTATTGTTAATTTGTCTGTACCTCTTCCAAGCCTATAAGTGCTGGGACGTAAATCAAGACTTGATGATTGGTAAAAAACAATATGCCCCTAAAGACCGCTATGAATTTTCTCAGGTGGCCATACTAGAACTAACTTACTTTGTTAACTTTGGTTCAGAATTAGCAGTTGTTTCCATGCTACCGGCATTTTTTGAGTCAACTTTCA
>JBGTMK010000265.1:0-4910 GCA_041743605.1 Nostoc sp. | reverse complement strand
TGTGGGGTCGCGTCGGCGTTGTGGTCACTGAGCGCAGCCTATGTGACCACCGCAGCCATCGCTTTTGGATTGGCAGGGTAAACTGCTACAATGCGAGATTTATCCGTCTCCATAACCCCTGTGGGATTAGGTCGAGATTTTAGATTTTTACTAGAGTCACCTTGACCAGTGTCCTTTTCTGGCTGCTGATTTGTTTCTAGTGTCAAAACTTCTGTTGTCTGTTTTGAACTGTTGGCGGTTTCTGCTTTTGCACTCAATGAGCCGCCCAAAGGGACTGTAATTGCTACTACTGCCAGCAATACGGGAGATAAACGCATTTTACTTATGATTCCTCTTCACGACCACACACACACCATCACAAGGCAATAATGCCCTCATGCCAAAGGTAAAACTCAAAATATAATTTTTTTCTTTTGCTTTTTTACTTTACAAGGCAAAAGGCAAAAGGCAAAAGTTAAATATAATTCCTTCTTACCTTTTGGTTTTTACCTGTTTAATTTGTAGTTTCTACTACCTTTAGCACTCTTTGTAAAACCTCCTCGTAGGCATCCTCTACATTTCCTAAGTCTCGGCGAAACCGGTCTTTGTCCATTACCCGGCGGTTTGAGTCCTCTTCTGCGGTATCCCACAAACGGCAGGTGTCGGGGCTAATTTCATCTGCCAAGAGCAACTGCTGTTGTGAGTCCAAACCAAACTCTAGTTTGAAGTCTACTAGAGTAATGCCGCACCGCTGCCAAAAATTATTGAGAAATTCGTTGATTTGCAATGCAAGATGTGTAATTGCGTCTACTTGTTCCGCAGTAGCTAGTTCTAGCAGGTATAGGCGATCGCGTGTCAACAATGGATCTCCTAACTGATCGTTTTTGTAATAAAACTCAACCATTGGCTGTTTCAGAATTGTACCCACTGGTAAACCTGTTTGTTGAGAAAGACTACCAGCAGCAATATTTCTGATCACCACTTCTAAGGGTAAAATCTTTACTGCTCTTACCCGCATCTGATTCGGGGCAGGGCTATCGATAAAGTGAGTCTTTATACCATAAGCCTCCAACTGTTTAAAAAGTTGGCTGGAAATGCTACAATTTATTTTTCCTTTCCCTTGGATATTGCCACGTTTTTGGGCGTTAAACGCCGTGGCGTCGTCTTTAAAATCAGCCAACAGGATTTCCGGATCGTCCGTTGTATAGAGAATTTTAGCTTTGCCTTCGTATAACTTGGAATTAACAGACATGGTGGCAGATAAAGTTTTAGGCGATGGACACAAGTTGTCCTTTGAGGCTTCACCATTTTATCTTTAGTTATTAACTATTAGCCATTGTTGAAGAGGAAGTGGATCTACCGATAATTGGGCAGAGGAAAACAAGGGAAATAAAACGGACAAGGAGGATAAGGAAAATAACCATGCCCAACGCCACTCAGATTGCTGAACCTGATTTTTGACGGGTTCTGGAAAACCTCTGCTAAATATTCACTACTAAATCTCTAACTTTTAACAGAGGACAATTGGCGTTGATATCTAGTATGCTTTCGTAAGTAGTTTTACTAATAAAATATGTAGCTATTCTTGCAAATTAAATCTTAGTTAAGATATACGTTTACCCTTTAATAGTTTTTAACTCCGGGTTTCTACTGAAGTTAATTACAATTGGAACTTTATAAATTAAGATGAGTTGAAGAAAAATTCAGCTATTCTGAATTCAGGAGTCAGAATCTAATCAGTCGGGAATTCAGACCCGCGACTGATAGCGTAGCGTTAGAGAAGAACGAGCGTCGCGTCTTGAAGACCACCAAATCTACGATTTGGTGGGGGTATTGAACCCGGTTATTCATCCACCAGTCATACAGAATTAATTCTGAATTCTGACTGCTGAATTCTGTTTGATAAATTGACAACTGGGAGGAAAATCGAATATTCTCTCTAGTTACTTGAACAGAAACTTTTTTCTGTAACATTTACAACAAAAGTATTTTTAAGCTTTCTCCTTTAGTATCAAAATCTGAGTCAACCAATTCTTGCATCACCAATTAAAAAAGGAGTTGAATGATTTGATTTTCCCAAGTCTGACGAAAGTAAAGATCAAGGCAGCTAGTGAGTCAGCTTAAGAGATCCAAGCACAAAGTAAATTGAATAAATGGAAAAAACATAGTGAACAAAGATGATTTTCTCTTTCCCCGTGGCCGCTACTACGGTCAGGTAAAGCCAGAAAACTTGGTTTTTAATGCAAATCTACAGGAATTTGCCCAGCGAGTAAGCTACATTTGCAATTTAGAAACAGGTGGAAAACTGCCTCCAGGTGAAGCTTACAAACAAATAAAGGAGCTATGGAAACAGTTGAAACAGTCAAAGAAAGAACTGCGAATTGGCGAAGACCCGTTTCAGGATGACCAGGAAGAGGTTCAAGGTTGAAGGCGAGACGAAACGCAAAGATAAGGGAGATGAGGGGCAGGGGGCAGGGGAGCAGGGGGAGTGAGGGAGTAGAATTAATAACCAATTCCCCATGACAAATGACAAATGACTACTTAGTAAGCATTGTCCAAACACCATCCCATGACTCTGGGGGCGGCGTTTGTTGATAATTACGCGCACGTTCTAGGTGTATATCAACGGCTTGGTCTTGGGGTTGAATGCATTTGGCGGCTTTAAAATTGGCGATCGCTTGTGAGAAGTTGCGTGATAAATAAGCAGCGCGTCCAGTATGATAGTGAAATAAAAACTCTTGAGTGTTGGCATCTAGGGGAGTATTGCGATCGCCAATTAATTCGTAGATATTTACAGCCTGGTGTTTCCCTTTGACTCGGATTTTATCTAACTGACGCACCCAAATGCGATCGCTGCATAGTTGGTAAGTAAATTCACTTAAAAGGATATCACATCCATACTTTTTAGTTACCGCTTCCAAGCGCGAACTCAAATTTACATCATCCCCGATTACGGTGTAATCCATCCGTTTGCGGGAACCAATATTACCCGAAACTACATCACCAGAACTAATCCCAATGCCAATACGAATTTGTGGCTGCGCCTGGATAATTCGCCGTTGGTTAAATTCATCTAAGCGTCGTCTCATATCTAACGCTGACTGCACAGCCCTCCAAGCATGGTTTTCTGTCAGTGGTAGCGGCGCACCAAATACTGCCATTAAGGCATCACCTATAAATTTATCGAGAGTGCCTTCGTAGTTAAAAACCGCCTCCACCATCGTTTCAAAATACTGATTAAGTAGAGATACCACCTCAGCTGCACCGAGATTTTCTGTAAGTGTTGTGTAGCCCCGGATATCAGAAAACAAGATGGTTACTTCCTTGCGTTCGCCTACCATTAAAGCATCTTCCCCTAAAGCCATAACTTGTTCAGCGACATGGGGCGTCAGGTAGCGGGACATGGTAGTTTTCATCCGTTTTTCCTGACTAATGTCTTCCAATACCACCAAACCACCGCGGACTCCGCCTTCTGGGTTAGTCAGGGGATTAACAGTGAGATTGATACTGCGCTCTAATGTTTGTACCTCATCAGCGGTGAGAAACTCAGATTGGGGAGTGAGGGGTAGATTCCAGGGAATGAAAAAATCGGGGTTAGTGCGATCGCGTAGTGCTAAAATCGAATCCTGAGTTTTGAATTTTGAGTGTTGAGTTCCATTTTTAACTCCTAACTCCTCACTCATAACTTGATAAAGTCCCAGCATCAAACTTTGTTCTGGCACATAATGTTTAGCTCCAGTTTTTAAACTATCTTCTAGTCGCATTTGGAGATTTTCAATTGGCACAACTTCCCAAACTAAGCGACCAATCAAATTTTGTTCCCACAAAAGCTTATTATTCTTACTATTAGCCTCTCCTATTGGACAACCCAGCAATTGCAGGGCAGCATCATTAATTGTGACAATCTGTCCTGCCATATCTGTAGAAATCACCGCATCTGATAGACTTTGTAAAATGTCTTTTTGATACTGTTTTTCTAACAGCACATTTTCAAACAGGCGAGCATTTTCTAGGGCAATTCCTGCCTGAATATTAAAAGCCCGCATAAATTCTTCATCAGAAGCAGTAAAACTACTCTGTTGCTTATTAATTAATTGTGTAACTCCAATCAATTCATTTGCAGAATTAAATACTGGTAAACACAGGATATTGCGAGTTACATAACCAGTTTTGCTATCTGTCGTTGGGTCAAAACGGGGATCTTTATAGGCATCGGAAATATTTAAGGCTTCACCAGTGGAAGCTACATAACCAGCAATGCCACGGTTAGCGGGAATGCGGATTTCTATCAAGTTTGTGCCATCCGCCGCTGCTGCAACTTTCGTCCAGAGTTCGCCCATCTCTTTACGATATAAAAACAGTGTGCTGCGGTCTGCTTGCATTAAAATCCGGGCTTGTTCCATGACTATCTTCAAAGTTGCTTCTAAATCAAGACTTTGCCCTAGTGTCTGAGTTGCCCGCAACAAAGCTGTTGCGCCTCTTTGATTACGAGCAGCTACATAAAAAGATTGGCAACTTTCCAGGATAATACCAATAGAAGCGGCAAAGTCTCGAAAACGGTCTTCATCATCATGATTAAACGAAACATTCCCGGTTTTATTAGCCAGTTGCACTACCGCGACAGTCTGGTTTTTGCTACTAATAACGGGCATACATAAAATATTACGGATTTTGTAGCCCATTTGTTTTTCAAGTTCTGGGCTAAATAGGGGATGAGTATAAGTTTCAGATATATTTAGATATTGACCTGTACTAGCAACATGACCAGGGATACCCACTGTAATGGGAGTACGAATTTCTAAAAATTTTTGGCTATTATCTTGAGGAACTTTTGACCACAATTGACCTTTGTCATAGTCAACTAAAAAAATGGCTGTGTGTTCTGCTTGCAGAATTTGACCAATTTTGAGTGTGATAGCTTCTAGCACCTT